>JANMJU010000081.1:0-16367 GCA_031371545.1 Chitinophagaceae bacterium | reverse complement strand
TGGTCCCCACGCATAAATAAAGTCTGTTCGCCCTGCATCACATCCAGTATCAATGTTTCATAAGCTTCCGGTGTATAGCTGGAGTAAGTGGATTTATAATCAAATACCATGTCCACCGTATTCAGTATCATGTCCAGGCCGGGGCGTTTTCCCTGTACCTGTAAGCGAATACTCATCTCCGGTTGTATGCTGATGATGAGCCGGTTTTGCTGCCAGCTTTCGATGGCTTCCGGTGGAAAAATAAAATGTGGCTGGTCTTTAAACTGTATGCTGATGATGGAGGCAGACTGGTGCAGCCGCTTTCCTGTTCTTACATAAAAAGGCACATCCTGCCAACGCCAGTTGTCAATAAAAAACTTGATTGCTGCAAAGGTTTCTGTGTTGGAGTTGGGATTTACATCTTTTTCTTCCCTGTAGCCGGGCACTTCTGTTCCTTCCATCCATCCAGAGCCATATTGCCCTCTTACCACACTTTTTCTGATATGCTCCGGGTCAAAGTGGCGTATCGCTTTTATGATATCTACTTTGCGGTTGTGAATTTCAGTGGCATTAAAATTATTCGGCGGTTCCATTGCAACCAGGCAAAGCAATTGCAGGATATGGTTCTGTATCATATCCCTTAATGCGCCGGCAGTTTCATAATAGCCGCCCCGGGTTTCCACGCCGAGCCTTTCCGTTACAGAAATCTGTACATGCTGGATATAATTGCGGTTCCATAAAGGTTCCAGTATGGCATTGGCAAAACGAAATGCCATGATATTTTGTACCGTTTCTTTGCCGAGGTAATGATCAATGCGGTATATCTGTTCTTCAGTATAATTTTCGTTCAGCAGTTTGTTCAATTCTTTTGCAGATTCCAGATCATGTCCGAAAGGTTTTTCAATTACAATCCTGGTATATTCCCTTTGTTCTGCTAAATTATTTTTTGCAATGTTGGAAGCAATTACCGGAAACAGCGATGGTGCTACAGCGAAGTAATGAATTACATAAGGCTTAGTGCCCCATTCCTTTTCATACTGGTCGATGTATTTACAGAAAACATGGTAGGTTGAATAATCATTCAAGTCAACTGATTCATAAAAAACCTGTTTGGAAAACGCTGCCCATTTATCATCGGGTGCTTTGCCGCTTCTTGAAAACTGGTTGATGCCGTCCAGCAGTTTTGCCCTGTAGTCATCATGTTGCGACGGTGATTTGCCTACACCGATGATGGCAAATTTATCCGGCATCCATCCATCTAAAAATAAATTGAATAAAGCCGGGGAAATTTTTCTCCAGCACAAATCGCCACTGCCACCATAAATGATAAAGATGGTTGCTTGTGATTTTATTTCTTTTAATGTCTTCATTTCTTTTCTTTTTTTTATTACACGGATTGGTACGGATTACACGGATTATTTTATACAGGTTTGTAATCCGTGTAATTGGTTTTAAAAATCCGTGAAATTATTTTTTATTTCTTATCCCACTCCGTGTGAAACGTTCCTTCTTTACCAATCAGTTCATAAGTGTGTGCGCCAAAATAATCTCTTTGTGCCTGCACCAGGTTTACCGGCATTCCTACGCTCCTTATCGCATCAAAATAACTCAGTGCATTTGCATAGGCAGGAATAGAAACACCGTCGGCAATTTTTGTTGAAACAATTTCTCTTGCCGCAGGCAACAATGATTTTATGATGGATTGAATTGCTGAATCAAGAAACAAATGTTCCAATGCAGTGTTTGCTTTGAAAGCGTTGTAAATATTTTCCAATAATACTGCTCTTATAATACAACCACCCCGCCAGATTTTTGCAATTTCATCCAGCTTCAATTCATATTTATATTCTGCGGATGCCTTGCTTAACAAATGAATTCCCTGTGCGTAAATGCTGATAGTGGAGAAATAAAATGCAGCTTCCAAGTTGGCTATTAATTCTTTTGTGGCAACATTCTTTTTTTCTTCAATAGCATAAGCATTGCCCATAGCAGTTCTCAATGATTTGTATTTGGAGAGGTCTCTCATGGCAACTGCAATATCAATTGTTGGTATGGGCAATTCGAGGTCGGTAGATATTTGTGTTGTCCACTTACCGGTGCCTTTTGATTTTGCCTGGTCTTTTATTTTGTCAACCAAATAAGTTCCATCCTCCCCTTTATAAGCAAAAATAGTAACGGTTATTTCCAGTAAATAAGATTGTAATCTTCCCTTGTTCCATGCCGCAAACACATCGTGTATTTCTTCATTACTCATTTGCAAACTTCCTTTCATTATCTCGTAAGTATCAGCAATCAGTTGCATCAAAGCATATTCAATTCCATTGTGAACCATCTTTACAAAATGCCCCGATGCACCCGGCCCGATATAGGTAACACAAGGTTCACCATCAACTTTGGCTGCTATCGCTTCAAAGATTGGCTGCACATACCGGTAAGCTGTTATGTCTCCACCCGGCATCATGCTGGGGCCTCTTCTTGCACCTTCTTCGCCACCGGAAACACCCATGCCGAAAAAGTGCAGGCCTGCTTTTTCTAAACGTTCCACCCTTGCAGTGGTATCTGTAAAATGAGAGTTGCCTCCATCAATAATGATATCGCCTTTTGAAAGCAACGGCTGCAATTCGTCAATCACCGCATCTACGATCTTGCCGGCAGGAACCAACAGCAGCAATACTTTCGGCGCATCAAGGCTGTTGATAAAATCAGTGATGGAAGAAAAACCTTTCACGGGTTTGGCTGCTCCTTCTTTTTCCAGCAACGCTAATTTAGCAACGTCTTTATCATAGCCAGCCACTGCAAATCCATGATCTGCCATGTTCAATAAAAGATTGCGGCCCATCGTACCCAGCCCAATCATTCCCAAACGAAATTTATCCGTACTCATAATTTTCTTTTTTGTCTTTTATATTTTGATGTTGGAATATTTTCAATTTACAGCTTTTTACTCCATTCTATTTTCTCTTTACAAATAATTAATCTCTGTACTTTTAAATACCTTACAAAAGATGCCGAAATTAAATTTGCTTGTAATGCTGGTAAGCGATTGCAGAAAGAAGCAGCTGAATTTTTTACATGCCACAGGATAATTTTAATAAATAAGAAGCGTTGAATTATTTTTCAAATTCATAAATGTGCTTGCTGGCATCACCGGTAATTTGCCGGCAGTTGCAATTGCCGCCCCATTCTTTGCTGCCATCAGTAAAATATTCGCATTTCCATATTGGCGCTTCATGTTTTATTTTATCAATGATAAAACGGTTGGCGGCATACGCTTCGCTGCGGTGTGCAGATGCAGTGATGACCACTACAGCCGTTTCGGAAACGGCAACTTTTCCGGTACGGTGAACAGCGATGGCAATATTCAGGTCCCATTTTGTTGTTGCTTGTAAAATGATTTCACTGATCATTTTATTAGCCATGATTTCCTGTGCTTCATAGTCCAAGTAATCCACCTCTTTACCATGACTATTGTCTCTTGTCTCTCCGCTAAACAGCACGATGGCACCGGCTTTGGGGTGATGTGCTGAAGCCAGCAATGCCGGAATGTCAATGGCAACGGAAGACAAATGCTGGGAACTATCCTCCGCTGCTGGGTGGTATGATGTGGATGCTGTCATTGGGTTGTAGTTGAAATTGATTGTCAACAAAATTATCATTTACTGCATAGCGGCAGCCGGCTAAAATACCTTTCGCCGCAGGGTTGCGTTGAATCAAAATATTATTCAAACTTTCAATCGTATTCGCCGCTTCCTCAACAGTAAAGTCCTTGTCGAAATAATCTTTTAGTATGGCGTAAACTTGTATTTGCATTTGGTTAATGGTGGATGGTTAATTGTCAATGTGAATGCTTCGTAGTATCATACTTCACAACAACAATTGAGCAATAAAAAAAATCAGCAATAAAAAAATAAAGTCTCCAACTTATAACTCATCACTTATAACTTTTCCTCACCCTCCAATATGCAGCATACTCAAATCACTACCCACAAATTTTACTGCTTGCTTTTGGTCCATTGCCTGCTGCAATTTACTGATTAATGAACTTTCTTCCTCATTGTTATCAATTGCAATCGGGTGATTACTGCTGAGGCAACCGTAAATATTTCCATTGCTGTCCAGCCGAAGGCGATTACAATCATGACAAAAAGGTTCACTCTCATTTGCAATAATGCCGAAAGTTTTTCCTTCCTCCGTCACCCAGTAATTGGCAGTAGCAGCAGCTGACCTTGCTGTTTTTGTAAACTGGTACTGCTGACTGATTACATTTAAAATATCTTCCTGCGTAAATAAATACTTTGCTGAATTATCATGCAGATAGCCCATCGCCATGATCTCTAAAAAACGAATGGGAATATTTCTTTCAAAAGCAAAAGCCAGCAATGGCAGCACCTGGTTTTCATTAATGCCTTTCATGATGACGGCATTTATTTTTACCTGCAAACCTGCGGTCAGTGCAGCGTCAATGCCATCCAGCACTTTTTTTACCTGGCTCCGTTTGCTCATCAAAAAGAAAATATCCTCGTCCACTGCATCCAGCGAAACATTAATGGATTGCATACCGGCATCCTTCATAGGCAAAGCCATCCGCTCCAGTAAAAAACCATTGGTGGTAATTTTTATTTTTGAAATACCTGCTTGTTTTATTCCTTTAATCAATGGAATGAGTTCATGATACAGCAACGGTTCACCACCGGTAAGCCTCACAGTTTCTAAAGCTAAAACTTTATGCAGTTGCTGAATGGTTTGCAATAACTGTTGTGCCGGTGCAATGTGTTCATGGGTATTATTTTCTTTTACTTCATCTTCACCCATGGTGCAGTACACACAGCTCAGGTTGCACTTGCTCAGCAGGCTTACCCTCAGTGTTTTAAATTGCCGGTTATATTTATCTGTTATTAATTCCATTAAGAAAATATCAATTTAACTGCCGCAATACAAAGTACTGCCGACAAGATGTAACGCACTGTAATTATTTTAAAACGGTGACTGCCCAAGTAGGCACCAGACAATCCACCCACTACTGCTGCTCCAATCCAAATATAAGACGTACTGGTAAAGCTGCTGCTGTTCAATCCGGAAGCGGCCAACCCTGCCAGTGAGTTGCAAACAATAAACAGGCTGCTCACTGCCGCTGCATCTTTTGTATTGCCCCAGCCCAGTAAAATAATGACCGGGCTTAAAAAAATTCCCCCGCCAATATTGAGAAAACCCGATACAAAACCAATGACAGCGCCAAACAATAAAGCGGTCAGCATTTGTAATGGTTTGTGTTCTTCTTTCTCTTTAGACGATTTGGCTAACAAACGCACAATGGGAAAGAGTAATGCAATGCCCAGGATCAGTTTATACAAATGTTCGCTGGTGGTAAATTGCGACCCTGCAAAAGCTGCCGGTATGGAAGTGAGTAGAAACGGCCAGGCCAGGCTCCATTTAAAATAGCCGGCCCGGTAAAATTGTATAAAAGCAATGCCTGCAATAATGATGTTCAAAACCAGTACCACCGGCTTGTACACCGGCATGGCCACATTGAATAAAGTAAGCACTGCAATGTAACCACTGGCACCACCGTGGCCTACGGAAGAATATAAAAATGCTACGATTAACAGGAGCAGTGGTATTAATATTGTGGCTGTCAAAAATGAGTTGTTGATTTAATTGATGTGGCAAAGATAAGTCAGCAAAAATTGAAGTGATTGGGTTTGAGAAAGGGAGATTGGTGAGCCGGATTGATATTTAAAATAGAATCATTTAAAACATACCAAATCAGTTAAATTTGTATAAATAATTTTTTATGGGATTAGTATATGCAGATATCACATTAATAAACGGCGGAGATATAGAAATGGCAAAACGCCATATTATTGGGGAGGAGGAAATAAAGCAAATGACTGTAAAAATGATGGTGGATAGCGGAGCCTATATGATGGCTATAAATGAAACCATACAGGAACAACTGGACCTTTCATTTATTGAAAAGCGAAAAGCGGTACTGGCAGATGGCAGCGTACAGGAGTATGATGTGGTAGGCCCTATTCATGTAAAATTTGAGAACCGTACAGCTATATGCAGTGCGATGGTTTTAAAAGGAGATAGTGAACCTTTGCTTGGTGCAATACCAATGGAAGAGATGGATGTTCTCATACATCCGAGAAGGCAGGAACTAATCGTAAACCCTGATCACCCTTATTACGCACAATTGAGTTTGAAGTAAACATCGGATTAAAAGATATTGTCAAAGCATAATGTAAAATTCATTGTAGGGAGTCTTATGATTTTCAAGAATTGGAGTTTGATAATGTAAGATGTTGCAGGAAATAAAGTGATACTGCGGAACAGTTGCCAGATGGTTGATTTGTAGTCAACTTATTTCAGGATGAGACAGTTGGCTGTAGTGCTTTGTAGCTAAAATAGTCTCCTATTTTGTCGAGGTAGAATAAACCTAATTTGATTTTTATTTTGTTCATATCTAGTAATGAAGTCTCGAAGCTTGGGAATTATGTCATAAGCCATTTCGTCAAATCCTTTATTATTATGAAGTTCAATAAAGTCCCTGCCTGAAAATGGTAGTAAGTATGCAATTTCGTTTGATGTTTTAGGAATTAATAACCAAAGTCTCGAACGTTGTAAGTCTTTAGATTCTTGAAAGTCAAAGAAAACGAGAACACCTGATCCAAACCATTCATTCAAGAGTCTGGATTCTTTAGGAAAACCTATTCGGTGTATAATAATATTTCCATACTTTATGCCTATGCTTCCATTTAAAATATTTTGAAACTGTGATTTATCTCTTTTAAGTCTTAGTCCATTAACAACCCAAACTATTTTAGAGTAGAAGCCGTTCCGTGAAAGTCTTTCTTCTGATTTAATTGGTGAATGTTGGAATTCCAATACCCATTTTTCCTCTGTTTTTACGTCTGCCCTGTGTTTCTCCCCAGTTTTATCGGTATGAATAACTTCCTGCCATTCAAAAGGAAAGTGGTCTTTCCAAAAGCGATGCCATTCGGTTTCATTCTCCCACCAAGGGTCACAATTTTTGAAACTTTTATGTGCCCAATGGTGTATTTTAACTTCTCCGCATTTGGCAACTAATTCGGCTCCGCAAATAGAACAAAAACCTTTAGCTCCTTTTACGGCTTCAATTTTATTGCCATTAATTAATGCAAACTTCATTGAAATTATTTTATACTTTTACTTCTTAAAAGTGTCCAGAAGTCTCGCTGGTCGGGGCATTACAGCCAACTCATAAATATACGCAACTCTTCCTCTAATTTCAATTCAATATCAAAACGAATTGGAACAAATATTCTTGAATAGTAAGTTTGCGTTTTATTAATTGCGTTAATAAATGTAATCCCAAAAAACCAGTCAAATAAATAATATTGGCTACCAGTCTGGTTTTAAATTTTCAATTCCGGCATACGGCCTGCATTAAAAACGTTGATCAATGAGATGCTGTTCAATGGCTGCCTGATGGAAGCGGATACCCCGGTGAAGGTTTGTGTGTAGGCTTTGCGCCGGAGTAGGAGCGTACAGCAGCAACAACTGCCGATCAATCTTACGTCTGCCCATAGCCCAAAATTTCTTAAACAAAATTTTACTCATCCCACCTGTTGTGGATATTACAAAACAATACAGTCAACAATATCTCCTTTTACTAAGTCGGGTTTATCTGCAGGATGTAATGCCAGGGCATCTGCATGTAAAGCAGCAGTAATATCACCGGATGTGTTGAAGTATAAAGGCTTTGCTGAAGAAGGATTGCCGCTGATAGTAACGGGGAAAAACTCATCGAGGTTATTTTTTTTATTTCTGTTTTCGCTGATTGCTATGGCTAAACCATCTGGCATAGTAAGCTCAAAACATTTGTATAAAAAACTTTCAATAAATAATTTAAAGGTTGCCAATGTTGAAAAAGGATTGCCTGGTAATGCAAATACGGTTGCACCATTTTCAAATTGTCCAAACCAGATCGGCTTGCCCGGACGGATGGCAACTTTATGAAATATTTTTTTTGCTCCTGCTTTCACTAATACTTCCGGAACAAAATCTGCATCGCCTGCTGATACCGCTCCGCTTAAAATTAAAATGTCCTGCTGTTTGTATTGATTGATAGCAGTGAGTAATAATTCCGCATTGTCTTTTACATGCATGGTGTTAACAGAACTGATCTTCCATTTTTCCAGCAAAGCTTTTAGCAGGTGAACATTGCTGTTGCGTATCTGTACTTCATTTACCTGCTCCGTAATATTTACTACTTCATCGCCTGTAGTAAGGATGCTGACTTTCGGTAACCGCATCACTGCTGCTTCATGATAGCCCAGCGATGCTAAAGTCATCACAGTGCCTGCAGTACAAAGTATATTGGTATCAATCACAGCAGTTTGCTGCTGAATATCCTGTCCTTTCAATGCAATATTTTGAAATGGCTTTACTTTGCTAACGGTAATGCTGAGCCGGTTACCTTCTTCTGTAATATCTTCTCTTCTAATTACTGCATTGGCAGACGGTGGCACTGCAGCACCAGTCATTATTTTAAAACATTCGCCGCTCTTTATTGATTGTGTTGCAATAGCCCCGGCATAAATTGTTTCCGCTACGGCGAATGAACGGATGCCCTTTTCGAAATCTGCTGTATGGATGGCAATACCATCCATGGTGGCTCTGTTGAATGGAGGATAGTCTCTGTCAGCAATAATGGTTTGTGCTATTGTTCTTCCCAAAGCATCCTCAAGCGAAACTATTTCTTTGCCAAAAGAATGTGCCTGTTGCAGCACCAATTGTTTTGCTTCCTGTAATGAGATCATGAGTAGAATTTAAAAATAAGCAGTGCATCAATGGCCTTCACCCAACAACATTTTTCTTGCATGAAATATGGCTGGCAGTATTGCTTCTAAACTTTCTCTTACACCGCCGGTGCTGCCCGGCAATGATACAATCAATGTGTTGCCCAGCGTGCCTGCCACCGACCTGCTCATCATGGAAAGCGGTGTACGCATTTGTCCATAACTACGCATGGCTTCTGCAATGCCGACAGCTTCTTTTTCTATTATTTCTTTTACAGTATTGCTGGTATTATCTCTTGGCCCAAGGCCAGTGCCACCTGTTGTAAAAATAAATTGTACATCATCAGCAACCCAGCTTTTAATTTGCTGCTGAATTTTTTCTTTATCATCCGGCACAATGCTGTAATGCAGTACTGCAGCCTTTGCCGCTTCCAGCATCTCCTGGATTAATTTGCCACTTTTATCTTCTCTTGTTCCTGCGGCGGTGCTATCGGAACAAACCAATATGGCACAGGTTGCTGTGTCGGTCACATATTTTTCCCGATCGCTTTTCCCGCCTTTTTTATCCAGTAATTTAATACTGCCAATTTCCAATTGCTTATCTACCGGTTTCAGCATATCATAAATTTCCAATGCTGCCACAGCAACAGCAGTCAGCATTTCCATTTCAATCCCTGTACGGCCAATTGATTTGGCTTCGCCGGTAATTACAATTCCTGTTTTATTAAAAATAATTTTATCAAAATATTCAGCATGAATTGCTGGTTGTAAAAAATCAAACTGTATATCCATGCCATCAATGATTACGGGGTGGCAATGCGGTAATAATTGCGGAGTGCTTTTGGCTCCAACAAATCCTGCTGCCCTTGCCACATCAAACAAATTGCCTTTTGGCAATTCATTGTTTTTTATCAATTCAATTGTGGCAGGAGAACAAAATAATACGCCAATCGCTTTGGCTGTTCTTAATGTAATCTGTTTGTGTGTAATGTCTCTCATCTTTTATTAAAAAAGGCTTTCTTTTGTTTGTATTATTTTAATAGTATCGCCAATATTTATTTTACCGATACCTGCTGCAATTACATTTTCACCAAAATAAACTTTGCTGTTCCTGCTTCTATAAGTTGATAATGTCTTCAATGGTTCTTTACCTTTTTCTGCATTGTTTTGATCAATGGTAGTAACCACACACCTGGAGCTGGGCTTTACCCCAAAAAAAGTTATTCCATTGATGACGAATTCTTTCATGGTATCTTCTATGAATGCACTGTCGCCTGTAAATACTAAGTTGGGCCGGAAACGGTTCATGGGTAATGGGTGTTCAATTTTACTGTTGAGGTCTTGCAAAGATGATTCACTGATCATGAGTATTGGATAGCCATCTGAAAAACTGGTAAGGTCATTATTGATGGCATATTGCTCTTCAATTTTTACGGTTGTATTTTCTGCCATGTACACTAACCTGCACGACACATTCAGTATTTGTGAAAACCATTTATCTGCATCAGCATTTACTAATTGTGCCTCACATATTGTTCCCCAAATATCTACTGTGGCCGTTTCACCAGTCATTGGAGAAAATGGAATATTGATATAATTAGTTTCATCTTTTTTGTGATATACTTTTAATCCATCCTCCAAAATTTCCACCTGCAGCAAAGCCATTTCTGCAATTTCTCTTTGCGATAAAAAGCGGTTGTTTTTATCCACCAGCATCCAGCGGCGGTCATGCTGAAAGCCACGATCGGTGATCATTACTGAAGTAACAGAAATGCCTGCCAGTGATTTGATTGGATAAATATAAAGTCCGCTTACTTTCATTGTTAAGCTAAGTTACGTTAAATGTGATCCGGATATTTTTTGCCAGTAATCTATTCCACCCTGCAAACTAAATGCATTTGAAAAACCTTTACTGGTAAGCCATTCAGCAGCCTGGTTACTTCTGATTCCCTTTTGGCAATACAAAACAATTTCATCTGTTGGAGAAAATTCAAAGTTGCTTAATTGTAAAAAGTTTTGCAACGGAATATTTATTCCACCAATATTAAAATCTTTGTGTTCATCTGTTTCCCTCACATCAATTAAATGAAAATGTTGATTGCACTTTATCCTTTCTCTCAATACTTTCGGCGAGATAGTTTTATTGTTTTTTGATTGTGTAAACCGTTCTGCACTTTTACTAATACTCTCCGCAATGGGCTGGTATTTTACTTGTAGCATTTTGCCGCTGAGAACATCCAGCTGCAGCAGTTTGCCAGCTAACACATCTGCATGATTGAGTAAAATTTTTATCACTTCATTTGCCATCATTGTCCCAACAATGCTGGTGATAATATTGTAAGCGCCAATCTCTGCACAACTTGCAATCGTTTCATTTTCATCTTTGGGAAATAAACAACGAAGTGTTGGTGAGTGCTGGTAATTAAAAACAGTGACATGACCTTCTGTCTGGTGAATGGCGCCATACACCAATGGTTTATTTAAAACAACGCAGGCATCATTAATTAGGTACCGGGTGGCGAAATTATCGGTGCCGTCAACAATTACATCATAGTTACCAATCAGTTCCAGCACATTGCTTTCGTTCACCATTAATGGGTGTGTTTGTATTTTGATAAATGGATTGTATTGGGAAAGCTTTTCAGCAGCAACGGTAGTTTTTAGTTTGCCGGCATCATGGTAATGATACAAGTGCTGGCGGTGAAGATTAGATATTGAAATTGTGTCAAAATCTGCAATGCCAATAGTACCAATACCAGCACCGGAAAGAGATTGCAGACAGGGGCAGCCCAGGCCACCGGCTCCAATAACGAGCGCTTTTTTCTGCTGCAATTTTTCCTGTCCATCTGTGCCAATAAAGGAAAGCTTTGAATGGCTGCTGTAATATGATACTTTGTCATCCATTGGTTTCAAAAGTAGAATAAAAGCAAAACATAATAATAAAGAAATGCCAGAAGGCAATGTTATTGATTACCTTTAAAATGGAAGCACTTTTTTTCATTTCTTGTTGTAGGTTAATTTTTTTCATAAATCAATGTTGCAACTTTGTGTTTTCAAAAATGAATACTAATTTATAAAAATTAAAAAATACAATTATGGCAACAACAAAATGGGCAGTTGACCCCACCCACTCGGAAGTAGGATTTAAAGTAAAGCATTTAATGTTTACGAATGTTTCGGGCAGTTTCAACTTGTTTACTGTAAATGCAGAAACAGCCGATGAAGATTTTAATAATGCAAAAGTTGACTTCTCTGCAGAAGTGGCTTCTGTGAGTACCAACAACGAACAGCGGGATGAACACTTAAAAAGTGCAGATTTTTTTGATGACGCTGCGTTTCCGAAAATTACATTTACCGGAACTAAATATTCCAGTGTGGACAATGATGGCAGCTATGAACTGACAGGAGACCTGACGCTTCATGGAGTTACCAAACCGGTAACTTTATCTGTGGAATTTGGCGGTGTGATAAAAGATCCGTGGGGAAATATCAAAGCAGGATTTACCATCAATGGTAAAATAAACAGGAAAGATTTTGGCCTTAACTGGAATGCGGTATTAGAAACAGGCGGTGTAATGGTGAGTGAAGATGTAAGGATCAATGCAGAAATTCAATTAATAAAGCAGCCATAAGTTTGTTGCCCAAAAGCTGTAATTAATACCAGATATAAAAGTAAAAGCCGGTTTAAATAACCGGTTTTTTATTTGATATTAATAGATTGAAAAAAAATTAAGTTATAGGAGCTTAAATAAGGCAGCTGCCTATTTAATAGTAATTTTATATAAAATAAAGTACAACTATTTTATCGATAGGATGTTTGTTTGGTATAAACTTTACCAAATACAAATTATTGTACTACATTAGTATTTAAATAGTTTTATTGATTTCTAATGACGCATAAAGATTTTGAAACTATAAAGACAATTGTTCTTGCCGAATTGGATGAATTGAATCCTCATCTTACCTACCATTCCAAAGAACATACGATTGATGTTATAGAACAATCGGTAAGAATTGCCCTTTCTGAGGGTATAGATGATGATGCATTGCTGCTACTAAAATTTGCTGCACTTTTTCATGATTCTGGTTTTTTGCAAACCTATGCAGAGCATGAAAAAAAGGGATGTGAATTGTTTTTAAAAAAAGCGGCAGACTGGGATTTTACTACCGAAGAGAAAAAGATTGTACAGGAATTAATAATGGCTACTAAAATTCCCCAGAATCCCCACACACACCTTCAGCAAATTATTTGTGATGCAGACCTGGATTATTTGGGCAGGGCTGATTTCTTAACCATCGGCGATACTTTGCGAAGAGAATTTTTGCATTATAAAATAGTTGCTAATAATGAAGATTGGGAGAATTTACAATTGAAATTTTTGAAAAATCATCAATACCATACCAAATCTTCCCAGCACTTACGGGAACCAGTTAAGCAAAGCAACTACAAAGGATTACTGTAGGTTATTCACGAATGTTTTTTTTCATTTCCACTGTAACCCTGTCCTGCACTCTCAGCCGCCTGCACAATGTTCTCATAATGCCTTTTAAAATATCGGAGTTGGTTGCTATTACGTCATAAAATAGTTCCTGTTCTATTTTCAGTAAAATACAATCTGCAAGGGTAGTAGCACTGGCAGAACGGGATTCTGAATCCAGCAGTGACAGCTCACCAAATATTTCATTTTCTGAAAGTACTGCCAGTTCATGTTGTTCATCATGTATGGATACCTGACCGGAATAAATGAAATACATACAGTTGCCGGGGTCGCCTTTTTTAAAAATGGTTACTCCTTTGTCAAAATGATTTTCTGTGCAGATGGATGCAATGTCTATGAGATCTACTTCCCTGCAGGTTTTAAAAATATCTGAGTTTTTCAGCAGTAAAATTTTCTCAATAATCAGCATATAGATAAACTAGTTAATTGTGTTATGTATAAAATCCCTTGTCTCTGTAATTATATAATGTTCTGATGGTTCTTTTTTTTGCTGAATGTGTAACAGGTCTGCTGTTATTTTATTTTTCCATGAGCAGTACATCATAATAGCCTTGGTCCATGGGTTATATGAAAAAGAATCGCTAAAATAAATCTTATTAAAAAGTGGTTTCAGTTCATTTTTGGCAAGAGGTATTTTATTCCCATTTGGATCCAGGATAAAATCAAATAACAGGATAAGATCTTTTGATATTTTCTTGGGCAATTCAAGTTCTATCATTTCCATGGCATTGTATAGCTGCTGATGTTTTTCAATTTCAATTAATTCCAAAACCCTGTTGATAGATTTTTTTCTGAATAACAAAGCACAGATCTTAAGTGATATGATGAGGTCGGTTTTTATTTCACTTATCAGCGAATTTTTTACAATTTCTTTTTCATTATTATAGTCAGGTATATTGTAGTGGTCTTCAATTTTATTAATGCCCAATTTCAAATATTTATTTAATAAATTTTTCAGTGTTTCAATTTCTTTCGGATCCTGGGGCTGGTAGTCCTGTATCCATAGGGCATGAATGGTTTTATTGGTTTGATGGTTCAGGTTGTTCATGTTGGTCAATAAAAAATTTCTGCAATATTCTCCTTTTACATTTCCTGCAATTTTAACAAGATCGGTAAGATGATTTTGTATAATTTCTTTCGGAAGTTCCCGAATATCAAGAAAGAGTTTATCGCCATATTGCTGCAGGGCTTTTATCACCAGGTGCTTATCGGATGGATTATTCGACAAATCCAGTACCAATGGCAGCAGGGCAGATATTTTAAGTTTGCACGCTGCCAGCACGGCATCCCGTTTTACAGCAGTATTCGGGTCTTGTATTAATCCATGGATACTGGTGGTAAATTGAACATGCTTAAGTTCGGTAATGATGCTGATAGCCAGTTGCCTTTCTAACGGGTTGGCAGAATTAATAAGGTTATTTATTTCATTGCCGGCTTTGAAGAGGTAATTAAATTCCTGGTGGTTCAGTAAATTAATGATGATGATTTTTCGGATATCGTATTCCTGCTTACCTAGGTCTTCAGTAATTGCACTTAAATAACCTGCATCTTGTTTGCAAAGCACTGATACAATCTTTTGTTTTACTTCAGTATCATTTTCTTCTGCAAGTAATTTTTTCAGGACATCAGTTTCAGTTTTTTCAGCAATTTCCAATTGCTCCAGTGCATATTTTATTATTTCTTTTTCCCTGCTCTGCAGCTGTTCATTCAGCAGTTCGTTCAGCTTTGGATAAGCTGCTTTTTTCAGCAGATCAAGAGAATAAATAACTTCGGTATTCTTTCCTGTGTTTATTTTTTTTAATAAAATATCGATCGCTGTTTTATCATAAATATAATTTTCATCGCTGCTGAAAGTGCCTTTTTTTATAGAGCTATGTAAAGTATTCAAATAGGCTTTTTGAATAAAAAATATAACAACAGCCCAGATAAATAAATTAACGATAATGATTTTGATAGTAAATAATATTGTTAATGATATGCCCCATTTAAACAGGAAGATTAATGACAACCCTACCACAATTAACGAAGGAGGCAGGGTGTATCCCTTCGCTATAATATGCCCCTTCAATCTCAACTGTTCTTTTAACGGCTGAAATAAAATAAAAAACACGGGCTCCTGCATGGTGGATCGCAATACTTCTGTAAGCAATGCCATGATACCAAAAATGAAAACATTGTAATTGGTATGATCTTCATACACAAAAAATAAAATACAAAATAAAAACAGTGCAATGGGGGTAATGAACAGGCAGGAAATAATTCCGAGGCGCTCTATTACCCGGCTGGTAAAAATGAGTTTAAAAGTAATGGCAATAATTCTTCCAATGGCAAAGAAAGAAGCGATGTAAATAGCGAGATCGGATATGTTTTCAAACTTAAGTTTTACCTGCGATATAAAAGTATAATCAATAAGAACAAATACATTGTAACTGAGTATGGATAACAGCGATATGGTAAAAATGAGTTTATTTTTAAAAAAGAAATTCAGGATACCCTGCTTGTGTCCTGTTTTTGTTTCATGATGGGTTTCATGGTTTGTTTTTTTGCGGATAGGATCCCAACTTTTTTTTTGGATTACTTTGTGGAATAATAAAAAGCCGGTAATAAGAGCAAAGATGGCGATCCAGATAAGGTTTGCAAGCCCAATTACCTTAATGAGTAAAGGTGCTGCAATGTATCCAATCAGCTTTGCCGGAATATCACCAGAGCCTACCACTGAAAAAACCCTTCTGCTTTCTCTTACATTAAATAGTAGTGAAACCAATCCCCAGAAAGCATAACTGGTAAGCATATAAATGATGGTGCTGGATACCAGCAAAGCAAAAATGAAATCATGTTTATTTCCCCACGACAGGCCAATCCACAAAACAAGCAAAACAAGCATGGCAAACCCGATTACCAACTTCAGCAGAACAAGGGGAGAAAATTTATGTTCCAGCTTTTCATACAAAATATTCAATACAAATAAAACCAGTGCGATGGCAAGATATATGTAAGGCAGTGTTTTAACGGAAAAGTCGTAGATGAAAAGTGTGAAAGCTACTATGTTAAGAATAGCGTTGGCCAGACCTATAAAAAACTGAACGGGTAAAAGATCAAATACCTG
>JANMJU010000066.1:0-44729 GCA_031371545.1 Chitinophagaceae bacterium | reverse complement strand
CCCGTTCGTAAATCCAAGGCTATTGTGTACAGCTTCAAGAATTTTTTTACCTCCGGGATGTATGCACCAGTGAGTGATCTCTGTTTTACTGATGCCTGCTGTTAACAATGCATTCTGTACAAGTTCGTCAAAATTTTCTTCAATCATATCCGCTATATAACTACTTAATGTCATTAGGAAACCTTTCGAAGAAAGCTCCCAGGCCATATCCTGTTTCCCTTTCAATGCGACCGTAGAGTAAAAATGATCAATGGTTAATCCTTCGGCTTCATTATTACCGCTGATCAGAACGGCGGCAGCACCATCAGAAAATAACATACTGCTTGTAATATTATCTATTGTATTTTCTTTTTGAAAATGCAGGGTACACAATTCTGTACATACCACCACCACGTTGGCCGAAGGATCATTACTGCAAAGAGCCGCCGCTAATTTTATTCCATGCATTGCGGCATAGCAGCCCATAAAATTAATTGAAGTTCTGAAAATATCCGAGGGTAAATTCATTGCTTCCATAATCTCAAGGTCGAGGCCCGGGGCGCTCATACCGGTGCAGCTTACAGTGATAAGGTGAGTGATTTCATCACTATTAATTTTTCCTGCAATACAATCCCGGATTGTTTTTACAGAAAGCGGTGCAGCATAATTTCCGTACCATTCCATTCTTTTTTCCAGGTCGGGAAAAGGTTCCAGGTTTTTTTCTTTGCTGTAAAATTGCCTTTGCTCTGCCGGCAGGCTGTAGTCGGGGATGGTACTGTAACGGGTGTTGATATCGCTGTGCCGGTAAAGGAATTTTAGCTTGCGGCTGTCTTGTTCACTATTGCTGTAAATGGTATCTGCAAACGAAAAAATATCTTCCTGCAGATGTTTATGATCCGGAACTCCTGTTGCTATCGAAACTATTTTGCCCAAAATTTTTCAATTAAAAATAAAGTAATAAAAGCTACATTAGTACAAACAGATGCCAGTACAGTCATACGCATTGTATTAACGAAATTGGCAGCTGAATGGTTGTGATAAACCTGCCGGAACCACCAGAAAAAATAAATAAGCACTGGAAGAAAAAATATTTGTACCACAATAAAACCATTTAACTGCAAAGTGGTTAACAACTGGTATGCCAATGTTGCCATCGCAAAAAAGTAGATGGCTGCTGTAAAAATGAAAGTGCCTTTGTATCCCAGCATCATACTCAAAGTAGTAACGCCATCTTTCTTGTCCTGTTTGTGCTGATAAATTTGTGTAAGCGGATAAAAACCGCCAATCAATAAAGAGGCGGCTATCATCCCCACTGCTGGAACATCAAATGTTTTATCGGAACTGCATCCATGCATCACCAAAAAAAAAGTAACGGCACCCTGGAATATTACAACGGTTAAATAACCAATGACCGGGTATTTTTTTAAGCGTATGCCACGGTAGCTGTAAGCACGGGATGCAAGGATATAAGCCAGTATGCCTGCAGTAAAATACCAACTGATAAAGCAGCTTAGCAGTATTGCCGCCACATCTAATGCAATGGTGATATACAGTAATTGCCTGGTAGGTTGTTTGGGATTTTTGATGCCGCCAATACTTTCTGTATCCCTGTCCATATAACTGTTGTAACCGTTACTGGCAGGGTACACCAGCAAGTGCAGGATCACAAATATTAAAATGGTATTGGTAAAATGAATGATGCTGGTTTGGCTTAATGCAAACCAAAATACCGGCATCAAAAAAAATGAAAAATGAAACCGAAGTAATTGTATGGTGGATGATTGTATCAGGATGCTGTTTATAATTTTGTGTAAGTTAGTTCTGTATTGTATGCTTTAAGACGTTTGCAAGGTTATTTTCTTACAGATTTATTATTTGTATTTTTTTGCCGGGCTAAATTTTATCTTTATTGGATGCAAAAATTGCTGACTGTATTTTTTTGGGGAATGTTCATCAGCTTTCTTGGCACCCTGCCGTTAGGTACTTTGAATATTACGGCGATGCAGATCGGCTTGCAGGAAAGCATCAACCATGCCTTTTATTTTTCATTCGGATGTTTATTGTCAGAGATGATTTATGTCCGTTTATCACTGTTGGGGTTGCACTGGATAAGAAAGCAGGTAAAATTAATGAAGCTGATGGAATGGATTACCCTTTTTATTATTCTTGCATTGGCGGCAGGAAGTTTTATCGCTGCTTCAAAAGCTGTGGCAGGCGAAAAAAATGTTTTATTAAATAACCATCTCCCCCGTTTTGTATTAGGAATATTTCTCAGTGCTGTTAACCCGGTACAAATACCTTTTTGGTTAGGCTGGAGTACTGTATTGTTTCAGAAGGGAATATTAAAACCGGTAAAGGCATACTACTATTTTTATATTACAGGCATTGGGGTTGGTACGCTGCTGGGCTATTATATTTTTATTATTGGAGGACGGTGGATAGTGGAAAAGATTACTGACAGCCAGTCTTACCTCAACTGGGTAATTGGAGGAATATTTGTTCTTACGGCTATTATACAATTTATTAAAATGCTGTTTCGTAAAGATAGTGTCGGCAAACTGCAGGACAGGCAATAGTTTTTTTACTTTTTTTGTTATGCCATTTATCATTTACCCGGAAATATTAATGCCATCTTTATTCTATTTTTGCTTTGCATGAAACAACTTGCTTCACTCAATCATTTTTTCTGGAAATACCGCATCCGTTTTTTTATCGGGATAATTTTTATCATCCTAACCAATTATTTTAGGATACTTGCACCGCAGCTTACCGGCTATGTTGTAAATACGGTAGTAGCCAAAGTTGAAAAAACAGGTGACAGAATAAATAAAGTACAGGATCAACAAAATGATTTTATTGTTCAGAAAATAATTCATTTGCTGGAAACAAAACCAGCCAGTGAAAAGATCCTTTGGTGCGGTATCATTTTATTGCTGCTGGCCATTATCAGTGGATTTTTTATGTTTCTTATGCGGCAGACAATTATTGTAATGAGCCGCCTGATTGAATACGATCAAAAGAATCAGGTATTTACCCATTACCAGCAACTGGATACCAATTTTTATAAAACCCACAGCACCGGCGATTTGATGAACCGGATATCAGAAGATGTAAGCAGGGTGAGAATGTACACCGGCCCTGCCATTATGTATTTTATAAATTTAGCTGCCGTACTGGGCTTTAGTATTTTTTTTATGTTGAAGGCCAGTCCCAAATTAACTCTGGTGGCATTATCACCATTACCCATTCTGGCCATCACCATTTATTTTGTAAACACCCTCATCAATAAAAAAAGTGAACGCATACAGGCCATGCTGAGCCAGCTTACCACCAATGCACAGGAATCGTATAGCGGCATCAGAGTGATAAAATCTTTTGTGCAGGAAAAAGCAATGCTTGGGTTTTTTACTGCCAATAGTGAAGAATATAAAAAGAATGCATTGGGGCTTGCAAAAATGGAAGCTATTTATTTCCCCAGTATGGCCTTATTGATTGGGGTGAGTACTTTACTTACAATCATGGTGGGTGCATTGGATGTGGTGAATGGAACAGGCGGAATAAAAGTTGGTACCATCGCTGAATTTGTGATGTATATACAGATGCTTACTTTTCCTGTAAGTGCCATTGGCTGGACGGCAAGTATGACTCAACGGGCTGCGGCTTCTCAAAAAAGGATCAATGAGTTTTTACTGTCGGAACCAACAATTGCCAATCCTGTTGAAAATTTGAAACCTTCACTAAATGGCAGCATCCAATTTAATAATGTTGATTTCACTTACAGCCATACAGGTATTCATGCTTTAAAAAACTTTTCGCTGTATATTAAAAAAGGTGAAAAAATAGCTATCGTGGGGAGGACAGGTTCTGGTAAATCAACAGTTGCACAATTGATGCTCAGGATGTACGATCCTCAGCAGGGCAGCATCCTGTATGATGATGTGCCGGTAAATAAAATAAGCCTTCATCATTTACGCACTTGCATCAGCTATATACCGCAGGATGTTTTTTTATTTAGTGATACTGTTTACAACAATATTGCCTTTGGCCTTCATGGTGCCAGCAAAGAAAGTATTGTACAGGCTGCTGCAGAAGCCTGTATTGATAAGGAAATAAACAGTTTTGCAGATAAGTATAACACCATGATTGGGGAAAGAGGAGTTACCCTTAGCGGTGGACAAAAACAACGGATCTCGATTGCAAGAGGGCTGGTTAAAAAACCGGCAATCATCATTTTTGATGATTGTCTGAGTGCAGTGGATGCCAAAACAGAAAAGGAGATTTTAAACAACCTAAATCAATACCTGCAGGATAAAACAGCAATTATAATCACCCACCGTATTTTTTCTTTGCTGGCTTTTGATAAAATAATTGTGCTGGAAGACGGCGCTATTGCAGAACAGGGTACACATGAATCTTTACTGCAACAAAAGAGTTATTACGCAGAAATGTACACCCGCCAGCAGGAACAGGAAAGAAATATTACAGCTGAGCCTGGTACAATAATATAGCCGGATGATTTTATATTTGTAAAAAGCAATCGTTTTTTTTGCTATTTCAAAAACACCTTTATCTTTGTCTGTATAAATAAATATTGGCAATCAACTAAATTAAAACTAAAAATTGTGGCGTACGAGAATAACGACAAAAAAATGGAAAGCGTTTACAGCAAACGCATAAGAGCAGGAAAACGCAGAACTTACTTTTTTGATGTAAGGGAAACCCGTGGAAATGATTATTATTTGACCATTACCGAAAGCCGCAAGCGTTTTGATTCTGACGGGTATGATAGGCATAAAATATTTTTGTACAAAGAAGATTTTAATAAGTTTATCAAAGGGCTGATAGATGCCGTTGATTATGTGAAGACAGAATTAATGCCCGATTTTGATTTCGATGCATTTAACCATGATACTCCATATGAAGGAGATGAAGCACAACCCGTATCTGAAACAGTAGTTGCGCAAAATGAAAGTGTAATCGAATCAACTGTAGTTGAGCCAGTTGCTGCAGAACCTGAAACAGCTGTTGCAGCAGAAGCCGCCCCGTTAGATAATGGCAGCACAGAAGAAGTAGATAAGTGGTAAGATAAAAATATTTTCTAAAAAAACAGGCCTTTCTTTTGTAGAAAGGCTTTTTTTTATTATCTTGCCGATCTGTACTACTAGAAATGCTTCCAATTTCCGGCTTAAACCACAGCCATGATTTATATCATTCGCATTTTCCTAATATCCAAGTGTTGCTGTAAAATAATATCAATAATTTTTTTTTTGAAATTATTATCAGTTCTCGTGTGAAAGCCATCAATAATCAACTGTATATATTTTAATCAATTTCAGGCATTATTTTTTTAACCGTTAACCCTAAAAACTAAATTGTATGACAATTGCTGACCAATCTTATATTGACGAGTATAAGTCTTTTCTTCACCGGAAGGAATATCCCTGCGTAGCAGCAAAAGCTGCCGTTCAAAAACAACAGGTAAGGGTATTTGTTGCCGACCACATTGCCTGTCCTAAAGACGACCGGGCTATACTTGATTTCCTTTATAAATTTGTAGATGAGTATCGCAGTTCAAAAGATTTTTTTCATAGTGTGGCTATCATTTTTAAAGGGCCAGATATGATTGAAGAAGAGGATTTTGAAAAACTGCTTTGGGCAAGATTGCAGTCTTTAGCTAATATGGATGCTAAAGATTATGCTTATGACAAAAGGGTAAGCAGCGACCCAACTTCCACAGATTTTAGTTTCAGTATTAAAGAAGAAGCATTTTATATTATTGGTCTGCATCCTAACAGCAGCAGGGCAGCCAGAAGTTTTAAATACCCTACATTGGTTTTTAATCCTCATCAACAGTTTGACGATCTCCGCAAGACAAACCGCTATGATAAAATGAAAAAAATTGTACGCAAATTAGATACTGCTTATTCCGGTTCTGTAAATCCTATGTTGCAGGATTTCGGCAAAGCTTCAGAAGTATTTCAATACAGCGGCCGTAAACTAGATCAATCATGGGAATGCCCTTTAAAAAACAGAACTTCAGCAAGTGAATACAATACCACCCCGTAGCGGCGTAGCATTTATCCTTAAAAAAGGGCAGCGTCTTAAAATTACCGATATCCAGGGAGAGCAGGTTTCCGATTTCATGTGTTTTAATTTGGATGATAAGCAGGAATATTTGTCATCCGGCAGAACCATTGATTATGCTGAAACAATTTTTCTGACAACAGGCCATCCATTTTATTCCAACAGAAGTAATGTAATGTTTGAAATTGTGGAAGACACAGTTGGCAGGCATGACTTTTTACTTACGCCCTGTAGTGCTGATACTTTTCGTATTATTTATGGTCATACCAATCCACACCAGGGCTGCTTTGGCAATCTTTGCGGCGCATTGGAACAATATGGTATTAAGCCTGATGATATTCCCATTACCTTCAATGTATTTATGCATGTAACCGTAGATGGCGACAGTGGTAAAGTGTCTGTGCTTCCACCCAAAAGCATGGCTGGCGATTACATTATTGTAGAAGCAAAAATGGATTTGATAGTAGGATTAACCGCCTGCTCGGCAGAAATGTCAAATAACTATTCCTTTAAGCCAATTGGCTACGAGATATTGAATTAATATTTATTTTAAATTTCATCAGCGCATAAATTTCTTCTGATTGTTAGAGAATTTTATGCGTTTTTTATTTAGTGAAATTGAATTATGAAAGATCCCATACAATTAATGACTAAACAATCCCCAAAGCCACCATTAATTCCCACATTTACTGTTAGAAACCTGTGAATAACTACCAAATCAGGTGTGTACAGATTAGGCTTCACTTGTTACCCCATTCCATTATATTTGCCCTCCTACTAAACTATTAGAAAAGTGCGTTTAAAGAGCTTAGAAATAAAAGGATTTAAAAGTTTTGCCGATAAAACTATACTCAATTTTGACGAAGGGATTACCGGTGTTATCGGACCCAATGGCTGTGGTAAAAGTAATATTATCGACAGTATCCGCTGGGTAATTGGCGAACATAAGATCAGCAATCTGCGTAGTGAAAACTTAGAGAGCCTGGTTTTTAATGGTAGTAAAACCCGTTCCGCATCCGGCCTTGCTGAAGTGAGCCTTACATTTGAAAATACGAAGAACCTGTTGCCCACCGAATTTAACACCGTAACTGTTACCCGTAAATACTACAAAAACGGCGAAAGCGAATATCGCCTGAATGATGTGGCCTGCCGTCTGAAAGACATTCACAACCTGTTTATGGACACCGGCATCAGTACTGACAGCTACGCTATTATTGAACTTGGTATGGTGGATGATATTATCAAGGATAAAGAAAACAGCCGCCGCAAAATGCTGGAACAGGCAGCCGGGATCACCATTTACAAAACCCGGAAGAAAGAAGCCAAATTAAAATTAGACGCTACTGATCAGGATCTTGCCCGTATCGAAGATTTGTTGTTTGAAATAAACAATCAATTAAAAAGTTTAGAAAGCCAGGCAAAAAAAGCAGAAAAATATTTTGAAATAAAAAAAGAATATAAGGAGATCAGCATTGAATTGGCCAAAGCTGCACTGGAAGGGTTCAACATTACTTACCGTGATTTGAATCACCAGCAGCAAATAGAAGTAGACAAACGTATCGAAATTGAAACTGCCATTGCTAAAGAAGAAGCTGCAGTGGAGCATGAGAAATTGGGCTTTATTGAAAAAGAAAAAGCCCTGCAGGCCATGCAGCATGAGTTCAACGATTTGCTTGGCAATGTTCGCAATAAAGAAAGTGAAAAAAGCCTTGCAGCTCAACGCCTGCAATATTTAAAAGAAAGAGAAACCAGCCTGAATGACTTTTTGCAAAAAGCAGCTAGCCAGTTAAAAGGGCTGGATGAAAGCATACAATTTACCAGCCAGCAGATAAAAGACGACGAAGTAAAACTGGTTGAACTGGAGGAAAAACTGGGTGACCTCAAAGAAGCGGTAGAAGATAAACGCAAAGTTTTTGACGAAAAACGCAGCGGCATCGATGCTCTCCGCAGGGAAAATCAGGCCATTCAACGCAATCAGTTTGAGGCAGAAAAAAAGGTAGCCGTAGCTGATACGTCTATCCAGAATGTACAGAGAACTATTGCACAGATACAGGAAGAAAAGAGCCAGCGCCAGGCACAGCTGCAGCAGCTGGAAGCAGATAGAAAAGTAAAAGCTGACGAACTGGAACAAAAGAAAGTTGACCTTCAGCAGTTGAGCGACCATCAGGAATTTACCAAAGAACAAATCTTTCAAACACAAAGTGTGCTGGAAGGTTTACGCAGTCAGCTGGCCGACCAGAGCAGGATTTTAGACAGTAAGAAAAATGAATACGCATTGCTTAAGAGCCTCATTGATTCAATGGAAGGCTACCCTGAGAGTGTGAAATTTTTACATAAAAATCCCAACTGGAACCATGCTGCTCCATTGCTGAGCGATGTAATTTATGTGCAGCCTGAATATCGTGCCGCAGTAGAAAATGTGCTGGAACCTTACCTGAACTATTATGTGGTAAACAACCTAGAGGAAGGTTTGCAGGCAATTTATTTATTGGATGATAACAAAAAAGGAAAAGCTAATTTTTTTTTACAGGATAAATTTACCGGTTTTCAAGAAAGCCATCAGCCGGAAGGAACCATCCCTGCATTGAGTGTGGTGGAGGTGGATGGGAAATACAACAATCTTGCAAAACACTTACTGGGTAATGTTTTTATTGCAGAAAATGAAGAAGCATTGCGTAACAGCAATGGCTCCATTGTGCTGGAGAAAACAGGTAAATATGTAAAAGGAAAATATTCCCTTACTGGCGGAAGCGTTGGCTTGTTTGAAGGAAAGAAAATAGGCCGGGCAAAGAATTTAGAAAAACTCATAGAGGAAATCACAACACAGGAAATAGTGGTGAACGAATTAAAAACCACCATACAGGCAAGACACAACGAAGTGATTGCCTTCAACGAACAGTTGAAAGAAAATGCGATTAAGCAAACACAGCAGGATATCAACAACCTCACCAATCATGTATTCAGCCTGCAAAATAAAATTGAAAACCTTCATCATTTAGAAGAAACCAGCAGCAAAAGGGTAAAGGATTTGCAGGAGCAATTAGCCGCCAACCATGATGCCATTGCCAGCACGAGGGATGAACTGGATAAATACAATACTCAATTAGAAGAGCTGAGCCACCGGATGCAATTGATAGAGCAGGACTATGCAGCAGCAGAACAGGAATATAATTTTGCCACAGCCACTTACAACGACAGCAACCTGCAGTTTACCAAACAGCAAAGCAAGGTAACGGCATTAAAAACAGAATACGAGTTTAAGAGCAACCAGCTCAACGACCTGAAAGTGCAGGTGGAAAGCAGCAGCAGCCAATTAAGCGAAGCTGCCGCCAGCATTACTGAAACAGCTACTGCACTGGCCGAACTGGAAACATTGGTAATTTCTTTACTGCAAAACAAAGATGCAGAAGAAAAGAAACTGAATGAAGCAGACCAGGCATACTACAACTTACGGAATGCCTTAGCCGAAAAAGAAAGTGAACTTCGCCACAAACAAAAATCGAAAGAAGGAATTGATACTTTACTGAATGAAATAAAAGACAAGCTCACTGACCTGAAACTGCAACTGGCAGGTATGAAGGAAAGGCTGCAGGTAGAATTTAAAATAGACCTGGATGCTATCATTGATGAGCCACGTACCGGTGAAGTGCCACTGGAAGAATTGCAGGAAAGAAACGATCGTCTCCGCAAGCGGCTGGAAAATATTGGTGAAGTAAACCCTACAGCAATTGAAGCTTACACCGAAATGAAAAAACGCTATGAATTTATCATGGAGCAAAAGAATGATTTGGTAATGGCAAAGGAAAGCCTGATGCAAACCATTCGGGAAGTGGAAGCCACCGCTAACCAGCAATTCTTAGAAACTTTTAATAAAGTAAGGGAGAACTTCCAGAAAGTATTCCAGGCTTTGTTTACTGAAGATGATACAGCCGACATGGTATTGGTAGATCCTGAAAACCTTGCTGAGACAGGCATTGACATTGTAGCCAAACCAAAAGGCAAGCGCCCAAGCAGCATTGGCCAGTTGAGTGGCGGAGAGAAAACATTGACTGCAACAGCCTTGCTCTTTGCAATCTATTTAATTAAGCCGGCTCCATTCTGTATATTGGATGAAGTAGATGCGCCGCTGGATGATGCCAACGTAGGCAAGTTTACCAAGATGATCAAACAGTTTAGTGAGAACAGCCAGTTCATCATTGTAACACACAACAAACAAACCATGAGCGCCGTGGATGTTATTTACGGTGTTACCATGCAGGAGGCAGGTGTAAGTAAACTGGTACCGGTGGATTTCAGGAGTTTGAATTAATGTTCTGATTATACGAATTAATAATCATCATGTAACTAACGATTTTCTTTGTGGTACATCGTTGTGTCACTTCCCGAAAGCTTTCAGGATACCGCATGTCATTGAAAATTTTAATAATAGTTCGTTAGTAAACTAACAAAGACAGATGAGTGATGGAGGTAAAATATTGGGGAAAGTATTTTATCCTTGTTGCCTAACCTTACGCAATTCAAAAAATGTAGCTTAGAATCACATACTTTTTTCAAGGGTAATTTCTTCAAAATCCCTTCTGTTTAATTTTGCGATATAGGAAATGATAATATTTGCATTAGGCATTTTTAAATACTCCTTTGCATATTCCATTAAACTTTTTTTGGTAAAAGATTTGGCGGTACAAATATTAAGTATCCCTAAACTTTTAACTAAAGTACTATTCATTTCTGCGTAATGAACCTGGTAATATCTATCTCTTTTTAGTAGCATAGCAATCTATTTAAAGAATAAAACGCTTTTTTAGAGATAAAATTATACCCAGGTTAAAAACTCATTACAAAAAATCAATGCATAACCTGTAAAGTAAAACCTGTATTGGCAGTAAAGTTTGCACCGGTACTTACCGCAATGCTTCTGCAGGTGCCGTTTACATTTAATACTGCGGTACCTGTATTAATTACCACGTCTGTGTTTCCATCCGGCACTGCATTACAACTCCAGTTGGCAGGGTTGTTCCAAAGATTATTTACAGTGCCCTTCCAGTTATTTACAAATTTTATGATGGTTACTGTACTAAAATTTCCACTCACATTGCAACGGTATTGGTAGCCATAAAATGAAGACGGTGCATTATTTATTTGCAGTGTAAGAGTGGTGGCACCTGCGTAAGTTGCATTGTTGGTAATATTGCTGAACCCCCCGCCAGTATTTACTTGCCATTGATAAGTAGCACCTGTAATACTGGAAGTAAGCGAAATGTTTCCGCCGGGGCAGGGGTCGGAAGGAGGGATAATGCCTCCTCCCAACACATATAAATCGGTTGCTGTATTGTCACCATTATTGGCACCAAATATCAGTTTGCCGTTACCAGTAAAAAAAGATAATTCAGGATCAGAGTTTCCTACTCCCACATTAATGTCTGCCTCTAAATTTGTACCTGCAAGGGTACCATCCGTTTTCCATAATTCATTTCCTTTTACAACATCATTTGCAGAAAAATATAAAGTAGCTGTTGAAAAGGCATAAGAAGCCACGTCAGCTCCATTGCCCACGCCCGGGTTAATATCTTTTACTATTTTGGTGTTGGCCAGTGTTCCATCCGATATCCACAACTCCCTTCCTTCCGCATCTGTAGATGCAGTAAAAAAGAATTTGTTGCCCTGGAATAATGGGTTAGTGAAAGTACCGGTATTAATATCATAAACATAGTTGAGCAGTATAAATGGGAAATCACTGTTCACAAAAGAAAATGCTTTAAACAAAACAGTTCCTCCCGGCGTGCCGTCCGATTGCCATAGCTCAGCATTGCTTGTTCCATCAGATACAGGAAAAATAAATTTGCTGGATAAGTTCACAGCGTTTGATAGAAAGATAAAAGAAAATGAAGTACCTGGTACAATATCTTTTATCAGTGTTGTATTTGCCGTGGTTCCATCCGAACTCCATAGTTCTCCCGTACTTGTTCCGTCATACGCAATAAAATAAACCCGGTTATTAAAAGTATGGAAGCCCAGGAAAACAGGGAAACTAACAAAGACGCCCGGAATAATTTCTATTTCTGCATTAATTGAACTCGGAATGCCGGTATTAATATCTTTTAACAGAGTAGTTCCTGTTGGGGTACCATCTGTTTTCCATATTTCTTCTCCGTGGGTGGCGTCGGTTGCTGTAAATAAAACGGTGTTGTTTAAAAGATAAAAATATCTTGGTTTAGAAGAATCAGCACCGGCATTGATGTCTTTTAATACAGCAGTGCCGCCGCTGGTTCCATCCGATTTCCACAGTTCAATTCCGGAGGCAGGAGTTTTGGCAGCAAAGAGCAGGTAAGTGCCATTAGAAAATAAATTGTATTGGCCGGCAGCATTACTGCTGTCTGCACCGGGTACAATATCTTTAACCAGTGTAGTGCCTCCTGAAGTGCCATCCGTGCGCCAAAGTTCCCTGCCTTCTGCCGGCCTCCTGGCAGTAAAATATATAAATCCATTAAGCACTGCAAAATCATTATCAGGATCAGAACCGGCCATCCCCGTATTAATATCTTTTAATAAAACGGTACCGCTGACTGTGCCATCTGTAATAAATAATTCATTACCTGTAGCGGTTGAACTTCCAGTGAAAATAAGTTTGCCATTGAGTAACCCCGCAGTCTGGTCATAAAAAATAGTGGTAGACAATTGTACGGTTCCTGCAAGCGTACCATCTGTAACCCAAATAGAATTATCAAGATCAGAAGTTAAAATGGTTTTACTGGCAGTAAGTGGAAAGACTACCGACAGGCTTTTATTAGAATTGATTTGCGTAACCTGTGCAATTGAGTGGAATGAGATAATACAGAACAGGATGGGGGAGAAAAGCTTACGTTTCATTGTGTTGTTTTTTTGCATTAACAGTGAGTATATTTTACAGGATATTGAACTGCAGAAAGCAAATAAAAAACAAGCATAAACAATGCCGTCGAAAATGAAAAAACCTGCTAAAGAGAAAAGGAACATTTACATTCCCGATTGGTACAATATAAAATTGCAATACTAATATACAATAAATAAAATAATGCAGGTAATATAAAATTGACAATGCTTGGCAATAATGCCCGGTATTTATAATTATTGTAATTAGTATCAATTCGTGTAGTCAAACAACATACATTCAAATCTTTCCAAATCCACTGGCAGCATTATTCATCAGCAGCACAGCCTGCTCCGCCACTACCGGTGCCAGTGCCACTCCCATACCACTCATACGAACACAGCAAAATACATTGGGTGCTATGCTTTTAATGATGGGCATTTTTTCACTGCCCATTGCCATGATACCACTCCACCGGTCGGTAATGGTAAAAGATGTATCGGGCAATATATGCTGCTGAATAAAATTTTCTAATTCCTGCTGAATGAGTGGGGTGGTTTGCATGAAGGTAGTTTCTTCTTCATCAAGTGCTTTGTTTCGGGCACCGCCAATTAATAAACGGTTGCCAAGATTGCGGAAATAATAAAAACCCTGGTCGAAATGAAACGTACCTTTTAGTTTAAAACCAGTAATGGGTGCTGTTACCAGCACCTGCCCACGGCAGGGTATAATGTCGATGCAGGGAATGAATTGTTTCGTAAAAGCATTGGTGCAGAGCAGCAGTTTTTTGGTTGATAAATCAATCTGCTGACTGGTGCTAATTACAATGTTTCCATCCTGTTGCTCATACTGCAGCATTTCCATATTGGTAAATACCTGCACACCCATGTCCTGTACTTTTTTCAACAAAGCAGTTACCAGTTTCCCGGAGTGAAGTCCACCTTCCAGTTTATTTTCAATCAAATGGTCGAAGCCTGTAAAGCCAAATTCAGCAAGCTTTTCATCGGCCATGGTAAAGGTATTGGCTATGCCGGTGATGGGTAGAAGTTTTTCATTGAGCCATCCTAATTGGGCTGCACATAATTGCCAGTCTGCAGAACCGTTAGTAAAACATTCATACCCTCCTGAGCCGTCGTATCCAATTGTTTCATCGGTAAAATACTTTCTTATTTCAGCAAGTCCTTTATACCGGAGGCTTACCAGTTCAAAAGTTTTTGCTTCTCCTTTTGCTGCCACATCATTCAGCAATTCGGAGGGGCTGCCAAAGCAGCTGAAGCCGGCATTACGGGTACTGGCTCCTGTGGGTATGATACCCCTTTCAAGAATCGTAATTTTTTGATGAGGGTTTATCTCCATCAATTTTAATGCACTCCATAAACCTACAAAGCCACTGCCCACAATCACCACATCCTGCGGTGCAAAAAATGTTTCTTTTTCCCAAATAGATAACTGAACCATACAAGCAAATTTGTTAAAGTGCTTAAAGGTAAAAACTAAATGCTCCTGATAAAAACCGCAGGCACTATTTTTGCCAGCCTAAAGAAAAAAATATCATGAAGAAATTGTTACTGCTTACCATTGTTGCCGGCACATTGTATTTTGAAGCCGGTGCACAGGGCATTGGAGGCTTACTGAAAAAAGCTACAGCAAAAGATTCAACCGGAAAAAGCGGACTGCAAAAAGCAATGAGCAGTTTGCCGGGTGGCAGCAGCAATAGTGGCAGCGGTCTCAGTAATGATGACATCATCAGCGGATTGAAAGAAGCACTGAGAGTGGGCACAGACAGCAGCAGTAAAAAACTCAGCAAGCCGGATGGATTTTTTGCTGATGCTGCAATAAAGATATTGATGCCACAGGAAGCACAGGATGCAGAAAAAAAATTAAGGAGTCTCGGCATGGGCAGCCTGGTTGATAAAGCGGTACTTTCTATGAACAGGGCCGCAGAAGATGCAGCCAGCGGCATTGGAAATATTTTCTGGACTTCCATCAAACAGATGTCGGTAACAGATGGTCTGCAGATTTTAAGAGGCGGTGATTTTGCCGCCACCGATTATTTAAAGAAAACCACCACTGCCGAACTCACAGAAAAATTCAGGCCGGTAATTGAAGCATCATTAACGAAAGCAGATGCAACTAAATACTGGAAAGAAGTATTTTCAAAGTACAATATGTTTGCTGCTAAAAAAGTAAACACCGATCTCACAGCGTATGTAACTGAAAAAGCATTGGCTGGTTTGTTCTACAATATCAGCCTGCAGGAACAGAAAATACGCAAAGACCCGGCAGCACAGGTAACAGATCTTTTGAAGAAAGTATTTGGAAAATAAATTAGTCCTCATCGCATTACTGCAAGAAAGAAAAAAGGATTACAAGCGTTTTGTAATCCTTTTTGTTTGGGGTTAAAAGTGGCAATATTAAAAGCCTGGCCTGGTATTCAATTTTATTGTGCGGTTTTTATGTATCACTTTTTTTTTGCTTATCATTTTTGAGATAAAAATTATCCCTTTAAATTTCAACTGTTACAGCTCGTCTTGCTCAACAATAATTTTCTTTCAACATCGTTTTAAAAATATTGATTTTTAGTCATTTGAAATTCAATGTTAAAAGGTTGCAGAATTAGCTCTCAGGCATTACCTTTGCGATCACCGAAGAAATTTATATTATCAAATTGTTTGTAGGACAAGATTCACAGAAGAGTACAGCTAAGCATTTTCATTGTAAGAAACAACAGGGGAGTAAATAACACAAGATTAAGTCGTACATACTGTAAAACAAAATTTTACGTATGAAACACTTATTTTTTGTTGCTGTTGCCACTGGCATTTTTACAGGAACATCTATTACGGCGAAAGCCCAAACCAATGTAAACATTGAGCGGTTGAATGCAAAGGCAAGGCCAGCCAATGCCCCAAAGTTTATTAACAACATCGAAATTACCCCGGGCCGGGTATCCAATGATGCCCTTTATTACAGTACAGAAGATCTGTCAGAGATACCTGCTGTTGCTGTGAAAGAAATTAAAAACACTCCCAATATACCCTCATCTTCCTTCGGCAATGTTATTGAAAACTGTTCATCACTTCAGTTTAAATACGCCATGCTGATGGACAGGGAAGTGGAATCTTTTACTAATCTTTTGTTATACAATTTTATTGAAGATTGGTGGGGTACCCGTTATCGCTATGGAGGCACTGATAAAAAGGGTGTTGACTGCAGTTCATTTACAGGTCAGTTGATGCAGGCCATTTATCATATTAACCTGCCCCGTACAGCAAAGGATCAATACCAGGCTTGCGATAAAGTGGCTACCGAAGACCTGAAAGAAGGTGACCTTGTTTTTTTTAACACAAGAGGCGGCGTGAGCCATGTGGGTTTTTACCTTGGCAAGAATTATTTTGTACACAGCAGTGTAAGAAATGGTGTTACCATCAGCAGCCTTACAGATGATTATTACAGTCAAAAATTTATCAGCGGAGGAAAGCCAAAAGTTCAGTAATAAATCTCAATACAATATTGAAAGGAGAATTGTTATTCTCCTTTTTTTATGCCTGTCTTTTTCAGGAGGGTATTCCAAACAGGCAGCACATCTGCAGATAAGTTGAGCAAAAGTGTACCGGAAATATATAATAACAAAAAGCAACAGCTACGGGCAACAATCCATCCAAAGCCACTGTGTTTATCAAACAATAAATAACAAACGTAATAACAAACTGCACCAAGTAAAATAGTGTACACTGTCTCTTTAGTAAAAGGCTGCAGGTTGTATTTTATTTTTAAAAACCAGTAGCGGATAATATTGTAAACAGTAAACGAAAACAGGTTGGCAATGGCTGGCCCTAAAATACCGTAAGAATATTTTGTGAGAACATAATTGAGTGGCAAGGTGAGCAGCAACAATATCATGCCGGTATAAAATTCAAATTTCCAACGGGTAGAAGTGCCGATGATCTGGCTGCTTACACCGGTGCCCATATCGATAATGCGGTAGAGGCCAATAAAGAAAAATATCCAGCGGGCATCTAAGTATCCGGATTGCAGTTTAAATGTAAAAACGCCGTCTGCAAAGTTGAGCCATATCAGTGCAAACATGCCGGTGGCAAATAACAATTGGTTGATGGAAGATTGCCGATAGATGCGTTGTATCCTGGCCATGTCTTTATCTTTCCATGCCTGCGATAATGCCCCGATGGATGATGCAATGATGCCTCTCTGCGGCGCCTGAATGAGGCTGGCGATATTTTGCGCCAGCGAATAAATGGCTACAGCGGCAAGGCCATCACTGAGCACAGAAGCAATCACCAATGAATCAAAAACAGAAGAGATGGCAAATACCAATGTGCCGCCAAAAACAAATACAACCAGCGTAAGAATTTTTTTATAAAATTTTTTGGTAACCCGGCTCACCGTAAACGTAAGGTGGATATAACCCTTTGCCAGCATGTAAACCAACAGCATCAATGCAATGGCCAGGTAGGTAAAAGAATAAATTTTGATAAAAATATCAAAGCTGGAGAGCAGGCCTGCAAAAGTGAGAACAATTAAAATAGTTGTAAACAAACGAAACTGCACTTCCCGTAAGAAATTGGTGAGGATGGCTTTTTTTAATTGCCAGGCATAGCTTTCTAAAATGCCGAATAAAGTGAGGCCAAGGCCAAAGGGAAATATCCAGTAGTAATATTGAATCAACTCCGGGGAGTGGCCAAATTTTCTGATTACTACATCCTGGAAATAAATACCACTGATGGCTACAAAGCAAAAACCGATGAGTGAAAACAGCAACGCCCAGGAAAGGATGTCATTTCTTTTTTTATCTAAATTATCATTGTAATAAGGATAAAATTTGGAGATGTAAGAAGGCATGCCCAGGTTGGCAAATGAAAACATTAAAGTGCCGATGGCAATAAAAATTCCGGTAAGCCCGTATTGCTCTTTGGTAAAGCCACCTTCTTTGGTAAAGAGGTAGGTATTTATAAAGCCCAGTGCAAAGCCAAAATATACCATCACCGATGAAATAATACTTTGCCTTCTTATCTGGCTCATAGTTTTGTTTGGCGCTAAATTACTCTACCTTTTTTGTATTGATATAAAAATTTGGATCAACAGAAAAATTATTATCCCGTTCCTTATCCCTGCTGAGGGTTTGCCAGCTTTGTGTTGGCCTGATCCATTTGTCTCCTTTAAATTTTATTTTCAGCGGCAGGGTAAAGCCCTTGATGCAGTTGCTGTAACGGTATTGCAATTTGTATCCATTTAGTTTATACTCCAGCGTTGGTACCTGGGTTGTTCGTAAATACTGATCAAATACTTTACTGAAATTAATTTTGCTTTTTTTGTTGATATAATCTTCAATTTGTTTGCTGGTAACAGTTTGATGATAAAATGTTTTATTCAATCCCCGTAAAATTTTTCTGAACAGCATATCATTATTAATTACCTGCCGGATGGTATGGATGAGGTTAGAACCTTTGACATACATATCGCCGCTCCCATCTTTATTTACACCATAGGGCCCGATAATGGGTGTATCGTTGCGGATTCTTTTTCTTACGCCTGTAACATAGGCTGTAGCTGCTTCTTTACCATAATAGTATTCTGTAAACAATGCTTCACTGTAGGAGGTAAAGCCTTCATGCACCCAGTTATCTGCCATGTCTTTGGCCGTGATATTGTTGGCAAACCATTCATGGCCGCTTTCATGAACAATGATAAAATCCCATTTCAATCCCCAGCCGCTGCCACTTCGGTCTGTGCCTAAATAACCATTCTTATATTCATTGCCATAAGCGGTGGCGCTCTGGTGTTCCATACCAAGATGTGGTGCATCTACTAATTTGTATCCATCCTTGTAAAAAGGGTAGGGGCCAAACCAATATTCAAATGCTTTCATCATTCTCGGAGCATCTTTAAAATGTTCTTTTGCTTTATCAAGATTAGAATCCAGCACCCAATAATCCATGTCTAAATTACCAGCTTCGCCTTTATACGTTTCGCCAAAGTGAATATACTTGCCGATGTAAGGAATGATGTTGTAATTGTTGATAGGATTTACAACAGACCAGGTGTATTTTGTATATCCGTCATTCATAATTTTTTTTTCTATCAATCTTCCATTTCCTATTCCAACTAAACTATCCGGGACGATTATATTTAATGTTGCTCCATAATCAGGTTCATCACTTTGGATATCTTTGCAGGGATACCATACACTGGCACCTAAACCTTGACAAGCCACGCTCATCCATGGATTAGCATTTTTATCTTTCTTCCAAATCCAACCACCATCCCACGGCGGCTTGACTGCTTCACGAGGTTTCCCGTTGTAAAAAATAATTATTGTTTGCTCTTTACTTGTCCAGCCACTTCCGCCCTCTGCTTTGTCTATGTATATTTTTGATTGGATGTCTTTCAGGGATAATGACCAGGTGTTATTAAAATTATTATTAAAATCAACTTTAGCATTGTTAAAAAAAATACTGTCGATCAATAAAGGTTTTTGCAAATCTATCTGCATGGTTTTATCACCATCATTATTAGTTTTAAATTTCATTTCCACCATAGCCGAAATTGATTTATTGATAAAATCAGGCTTCACAGTAATATCATAATGCAGCACATCCCACCAATCTCTTCCCGGGCCATTGCTGCCACGTAAAGTATCTGCATGAGTAAAACTCTGCGCCATTAACAACTGGTAGCTCATCAATAAAATTGTAAAAAGAAAAAACGCTTTGCCTCTCCTGTTCATCAGTAAAATTTTAATTCGCTAATTTAGATTTCTTTTACCGCATTTATGAACCGTTCCAGTAATTATCAATTATCAATTATTACATCATCCATTCTTCTCTGTATTCTTGCAGGTTGCAAAACCCATCAGCATCCCGGTAAAAAAATATTTCATTATAACGAACAGGCAGGCATTGCTTCTCTTGATCCGGCTTTTGCAAAAAATCAAAGCATTATGTGGGCAGTACACCAAGTGTACAATACACTGGTAGAGGTGGATGAAAACATGTTGCTGAAACCATCCCTTGCCAGGAGCTGGGATATTTCGGCAGATAATCTCAGCTTTACTTTTCACCTGCGTACGGATGTTTATTTTCATGATGATGCCGCTTTTGCAAATAGCAAAGGCAGGCGGTTAACGGCTGCTGATGTTGCTTACAGTTTTAGCCGTATCATTAATAAAAATACCGCCAGTCCGGGTGCTTGGATTTTCAACAGCAGGGTAGATATACTGAAGCCTTTTACTGCATTAAATGATTCCACCTTTCAACTTAAATTACTTAAACCTTTTCAACCAATCATTGGCATATTGAGTATGCAGTATTGTTCGGTAGTGGCTAAAGAAGCAGTTGAAAAATATGCTGGCAATTTCCGCAGCCATCCCGTTGGTACCGGGCCTTTCGCTTTTGTAGCCTGGGAAGAAGGACAGGCTTTGGTGTTGAAAAAAAATGAGTACTATTTTGAAAAAGACAGCAGCGGCTATGCGTTGCCGTATATTGATGGAATTAAAGTGTCCTTCTTTGACAGCAAGGCAACAGAGTTTTTAGAGTTTCAGCAAAACCGGCTTGATTTTATCAATGACATCGAAGCCTCATTTAAAGATGAGATACTTACCAAAACGGGCAATCTAAAAAAAGAGTGGGAGGGAAAACTATTGCTTCAAAAACATCCTTATCTCAACATCGAATATCTGGGCATATTGGTAGACAGCAACAATGCTTTGGTAAAACAATCGCCACTAAGATTGCAAAAAATAAGGCAGGCAATCAATTATGGTTTTGATAGAAAGAAGATGATGCTTTACCTACGTAACTCCATTGGCACTGCTGCCGAAAGTGGTTTCGTGCCAACAGGACTTCCTTCATTTGACAGCAATCTTGTAAAAGGTTATCATTATGATGCAGCAAAAGCAAAACAACTTTTGGAAGAAGCAGGATTTCCTAACGGTGATAATTTGCCGGTGATAAAATTATTGACCATTCCTGTATATGCAGACCTCGCCGGATACATCGCAAATGAATTATTGCAGTCAGGCATAAAAGTGCAAGTTGAGACTGTACAAAAAAGTTTATTGCTGGAGCAAACTTCCAAATCGCAGGCCCTTTTCTTTCGTGGCAGCTGGATTGCAGATTATCCTGATGCCGAAAATTATCTCAGTGTTTTTTACAGTAAAAATCCTGCTCCACCTAACTACACCCGTTATCACAATGATGCCTTTGATTTATTATACGAAAAAGCCAATGCGGAAAAGAGCGATTCTAGTCGTTACAAACTCTACCTGCAAATGGATCAGCTCATGATCAACGATGCCCCGGTGGTGCCTTTGTGGTATGATATGGCAATTCACCTTGTACATACTAATGTCAAAGGTTTTGTTCCCAACAGCTTAAACTTATTGGAATTGCGAAAAACAAAAATTGAAAAATAATATAGACAAAAGTCTTTATTTTAAAGAAATTTGTCTATATTTGAATAAATATTCAGTTTATGAAACCAGTCAATAAAACTACCGAAGAGGTTTACAAACAATATTCAGATTATTTAGAAGAAGAAAACCTGAGCGTTGTTTCAGAGCCACAGGAAGTATATGCTTCTGCATTCAATGATATGGTTGCCGTTACCAATTATGATAAAGATTTTGCTGCAGATCTGCTGGATGTTTCTTACAAAACCGTTACCCGTTATCAAAAAGAAAAAAAGAAACTGAGCCCTTTGCAAAGCGAATACATTTTAAAAACCATTGCCCTATTCAATAAAGGCAATAAAGTATTTGGAACTGAAGAAAGTTTCAGCCGCTGGCTTGATAAACCTGCCTTTGGTTTAGGAAACAGGATACCCCGTAAATTAATCACTACTGTAAGCGGTATCAATTTTATCATAGACGAATTAAACCGGATTGCCCACGGTGATTTAGCCTGATCTTATGACTGTTTACAGAATTACCACTGCTGAATGGAGTACTAAATTAACTGCTTCCGGATGCCCGGCCCGATGGAACAGTAGGGGTAGTTTCATGATTTATACTGCTCAAAGCAGGGCATTGGCCTGTCTTGAAAACTTAGTTCACCGGAGTGGTGAAGGCAATAATGCTTTGTACAAAGTAATGCTGATTGATGTGCCGGATACTTTACTAATAGAAACCGTAGATACTAAAAAATTAAAGAAAGACTGGTACAGTATGACTAACTATCCTTATTGCCAGGCAATAGGCGAAAAATGGTTGCAGGATGCTGAAACAGTAATTTTAAAAATACCTTCTGTAATTATTAAACAGGAATTTAATTACCTGCTCAATCCCAGTCATCCTGATTTTAAAAAAATAAAACTAACGGGTACGGAGGATTTTGGTTTTGATGAACGCTTTTAAATTGCATATAAAATGTACTAATTGATTTTAAAAATTAGTGTCCTGAAAAATTAATGCTTCTTTAATTTACTCTTAAATACTTTCTCAAATTTTTCCAGCTTTGGCCGTATCACAAACTGGCAGTAACCCTGGCCGGTATTGTTATTGTAATAATCCTGGTGATAATCTTCTGCAGGATAAAATTTCACAAATGGTTCCATTGTAGTTACGATGGATTTATCCCAGGCACCACTTTTATCCAGCTCGGCTTTATACTTTTCAGCTTTGGCTCTTTGTTCGTCATTGTGATAAAAAATAACGCTGCGGTATTGTGTGCCAATATCATTGCCCTGCCTGTTCAATGTTGTGGGATCATGCACTTTCCAGAAAATTTCCAGCAGTTCATCAAAAGTAATTTTTGCAGGATCATACACAATGTTGAGACACTCTGCATGACCGGTAGTACCCGTGCAAACTTCTTTGTAGGTAGGCTTTTCCACGGCACCGCCACTGTAACCACTGGTTACTTTTATCACACCATCCACTTCCTGAAAAATCGCTTCGGTGCACCAAAAACACCCGGTGCCAAAAGTGGCAGTATCAAGTTTTGCAGTTGAATTATCCATAATTTTTATTTTAGCAATATTGTTTTGTTGGGCCGATGAAAACAGCCCGGTAAAAAGCCCCAAAGCGGCCAGCATTTTTTTCATGTTTATTTTCGTTTGCAGCAATTACGCAAAAGTAATTAGCTTAGTTTGAGAAACAATTTATCTTGCAATAAGTTTAACACAGATTATTTACATCAGTAAGACGCTGATTTATCTTCCACCTTACAGAACCATTAAATTTTTTATTTTGAAAACCGACATTTGTTCTTTCGTGGCAGCATCCTTGTGTCACTCCCTTGTACGTCATACCTGTGTGCGGCTTTTGGCTTTAGGCTTATTGCTGCATTCACTATCTTCATGCCACACTAATAATGCAAGTACCATGAGCAACTGCAAAGCACACGCCTTTCGCTTAAAACCCGGGCAGGATTTGAAAAAAGAAATTCAAAAATTAGTAACCGATCAGCAGATAAAAGCAGGCTGGATTAGCACTTGCGTAGGCAGCCTCACCCATTACAATATCCGCTACGCCAACCAGCCACAGGGCAAAAGCGGCAGCGGCCATTTTGAAATTGTAAGTTTAATGGGTACCGTTTCTATCAATGACTCCCATCTTCACATCAGCATCAGCGACAGCACCGGCAAAACCATCGGTGGGCATTTGCTCGACAGCAATATTGTGTACACCACCGCAGAAATTGTAATCCTCAGCAGTGATGATTTTATTTTTAAAAGAGAGAAAGATGGAAGTACGCCATGGGAAGAATTGCAGGTGGAAGTGGTAAATAAGAAATAAGAAATTTGAAAATAAGGATTAAAAATAGGAAAGTATTTTTATTTATAAACCCAAGCCTGATATTGGAGGATAGGCACGTCAAAGAAATATGATAAAGAGAATATTTATGCAACGGCCAGAGCCTTTGCTTGTTGCAGTTCCGCTAGTCTTATTTTTAATTAACAGGCTGTTTATTGGAAATTCTGTACTTGTTATCCATCAACCTGCGTACAATATTATGCAGTTGGATTCGGGCATACTTTTTTGGATCGTCTTTGCTTGTGTAATAGTCCCATTCCAGCTTCATTTTTTGCTCAGGGCATCGGAAAAATGGGATCCTGTATTTTGCAGGCCGCATGTTTATTTTACGGTATCTCTGCTAATCCTTTTTTTTATTGCGTTTTATGGTAGTAGCCAGCCATTGCCACGAATATACTTCGATATTTCGCCTGCTGGAAAAGTTACTGATTCATTGTATTTCAATAAAACTTTTTCTTATATCTTCTTAATTGAATTGGTTCTTCAATTTCTTTTTGTGATGTATTTCTTAATAGCAATTTTCAAAAAAGCCAAATAGATATTCTTAGTTGAACGGAGCGTCGCCACTTCAGCCCAATCAACGTACTTTTGCCGGTAACAAAAAATTAGTAAGAACAAATGATCAGGTTTTTCCCGGAGTCGGCATTGGTGCAACTGGAATTTGAAAAAGTGAAAACGATACTGGCAGAATATTGCCGTACCGAATATGCCAAACATAAAGCCGCCAACTTACGCATTCATACCAAAAAAGAATTTATTGAAACAGCACTGCTGCAAAGCAATGAATACAAACTGCTGCAGCAGAGCGGCCAATATTTCCCCAACGATTTTGTAATCAATATCAGCAAAGAATTAAAACTGCTAAGCATTTCCGGTGCTGTATTAAGCGGTGAACAGTTTTTGCTCATCAAAAAACTGGCAGAGAATACCAATAATATTTTTCGCTGGTTTGATAATGAAAGGAGAGTGGCATACCCAGCATTGTCGAAAGTAATTGAAGATACTTACTACGAAAAAATGATCAACGAACTGATCAACGATGTGCTGGATGAAACGGGCAATGTGAAAGATACCGCCAGCGAAGAACTGGCCAGCATACGCATGAGCCTGTACCGCAAAAGAAATGAGCTGCGGCGCCTGTTTGATAAGATTGTAAGTAAACTGAACAAGCAGGGTTACTTAGCCGACATTGAAGAAAGTTTTATGAATGGCCGCAGGGTGCTGGCAGTTTTTGCAGAACAAAAACGCATGATAAAAGGGGTACTCCATGGCGAAAGTGACAGCCGCCGAACTACTTTTATTGAGCCGGAAGAAACAACAGAATTGAACAATGATATTTTTTCGCTGGAGAATGAAGAGAGTAAGGAAGTGTATAAAATTCTGCGGAAACTGACGCAGCAGCTGAGTGTTTATTCATCACTGCTGAAAACTTATTTCGATGCCGCCGGTGAATTTGATTTTATTCATGGCAAAGCAAAATTTGCAGTAGCTGTTGGCGGCAACTATCCGTTGCTGTATGATAAAGCGCATGTGAAGCTGATCAATGCTTATCATCCTTTACTGCTGCTGTACAATCAAAAAAATAATAAGCCTACCATTCCCATTAATATTTCTTTGAATGATAAGAGCCGGATATTGGTTATCAGCGGCCCCAATGCAGGCGGAAAAACAGTTACATTAAAAACCGCAGGACTGCTGCAATTGATGCTGCAAAGCGGTTTGCTGGTACCGGTTAATGCCGATAGTGAGATGGGCATCTTTAAACAAATCATGATTCATATTGGCGATACACAAAGCCTGGAATTTGAGTTGAGCACCTACTCATCGCATTTGAAGAATATGAAGTATTTCATGGAAAATGCGAATGGTAAAACTTTGTTCTTTATTGATGAATTGGGGAGTGGCAGTGATCCAAATCTGGGCGGCGCTTTTGCAGAAGTGATTATGGAAGAACTGGCACACAAACATAGTTTTGGGATTGTAACCACTCACTATTTGAATTTGAAAGTAATGGCCAACAAAGTGCCTGGCATTATTAACGGCGCCATGCAATTTTATGAAAAGAACCTGTTGCCATTGTATAAATTAATCATTGGAAAGCCGGGCAGTTCCTACACTTTTTCTATTGCGGAAAGAATTGGCCTGGATAAACGACTGATTGAAAAAGCAAGATCATTGGTAGATGAAGATCATTTTACCCTGGATAAATTACTGAACCGTACAGAACAGGATCTGCAAAAAATTGATGCAGAAAAAAAAGACCTGAACCAATTATTAAAAGAAAATGAGCGACTGAAAAAAGAAATGCAGCAGGTGCTGGATAAAGAACGTCACCAGCAGGAAGTGGAAAGACTCAAGCACCAGAATAAAATTTCAGAAGACAAATTGGCTTATCTGAAAGACATGGAACGAAGGTTAAAAGCAATGGTGATAGAATGGCGCAAGGCGGAGGACAAAGACAAAGTGGTGAAGATGATACATGCCTTACTGTTTAATCAAAAAGAAAAAATGGTGACGGAGAAGCACCTGAAAAAAATGAACGAAAAATTTATTGAAATAGGCGGAGAAGTACAAATTGGTGATAAAGTAAGGATGAAACAGAACCGGCAGGTAGGAATTGTAAAAGAATTAAGAGGAAAAAAATGTGTGCTGCAGGTGGGTGTAATGCCCATCACTGTTGACTTAAAAGATTTGATAGTAGTAAAGGACAAGGATCCGGAGTAAATTATTTCCTAAAAGTTTTGGGTTGAAATAATTCAAACCTTACTTTTGCGCCGGAGAGTTGGCAGAGCGGTCGATTGCGGCAGTCTTGAAAACTGTTGACTGTAACAGGTCCTGGGGTTCGAATCCCTAACTCTCCGCCAGATAAGCTTCATTTTATTTAAAAAACCTTGCAATATTTTCTTTGCAAGGTTTTTTATTTTAATAACCCCGATCTGTAATCGGCTATTATGCTACAACTCCATTTGTCATTATTTCATAAAGAATTTACAGCGCTTGTTCAGTTATTTTAAATTGAATTTTGTACTGTTTGATGCTACATTTCTTCCACCCATTTATCCCTGTCTTCGGGGGGAAATTTCCAGGGGGCAAAGTTGTTTTCGATATTGCCAAACATGGTATTCCATTCCTGTGGCGCATTGCTGTCTTCCATTATTAAAAAACGGCGGAGTTGAATAATAATATCCAGCGGACTGATGCTTACCGGGCATTCCTCCACACAGGCATTGCAGGTGGTGCAGGCTCTTAGTTCTTCTACGGTAATATAATTATTAAGCAATGTTTTTCCATCATCCTTAAAACTTCCATTTGCTTTGATATTCTTTCCTACTTCATCCAGCCTGTCCCTGGTATCCATCATTATTTTTCGTGGGCTTAATAATTTCCCGGTTTGATTGGCCGGACAGGCGGCACTGCAGCGGCCACATTCGGTGCAGCTGTAAGCGTCCAGTAAATTTTTCCAGCTCAGGTCGGCTACATCTTTGGCGCCAAATTTCATGGGTGCAGTTTCGCCTGCCGGAGCAAGCTCCGGCTGCATCATATACTTCACTTCGTTCTGCACATTTTCCATGTTGGTCATTTTACCCTGCACATTCAATCTTGCGTAATACGCATTGGGAAAAGCTAACATGATATGGAGATGTTTGCTGTAAGGCAAATAATTAAGGAATGCTAAAATGCCAATGATGTGCAGCCACCAGCAACTTCTTTCCATTACTACCAAAGTAGATATAGATAATCCATTGAACATTGATGACAGCATACCACTGAAAATAAAGCTCCCTGTTTCATGATAATGTTCTGCTCCCTGAAGTTGCAACGCCCTGTCTGTTGCATTCATTGTAAGAAACAGGCACATTAAAATGATCTCGGTAATCAAAATATAATTGGCATCACTTCGGGGCCAGCCGTTTAAATCTTTGCTGAGAAAGCGTTTTAGTTTGATGACATTTCTTCTGCAAAAAAAAATAACACACACAGCAATTACACCAATAGCCAGTATTTCAAAAAAGTTGATAAGGAAAGTGTACAACCCGCCAGTAAAGGGAAAGAACAAACGGTGTGTGCCAAGGATGCCATCCAGCACAATCTCCAGCACTTCTATATTTATGATGATAAATCCTGCATATATCACTAAGTGCATCACCGCTACCAAAGAGTTCTTAAACATTTTCTTTTGGCCCAAAGCCAATAGCAGCAGGTTTTTCCAGCGGAGTGATTTGTTGTCGGAAAAATCTTCTTCCCTGCCAAGTAAAATATTGCGGCGTATCTGCAAAATATTTTTTGCAAAAAGCCATCCGGCAAAACCAAGGATGACAACAAAGAGAATTTGGGCTGGCAATTGCATACATTGTATTTATAAAGGCTAAGGTAAATGTTATTCGATTAGAAAGTTTAGCGGTTTAGTGACTACCTCATAAATAAGCTGTTATCCTTTACAAAATCTAAACCACTAAATTCCTAAACCCTCTAAACCATATATTCTTGTTTGATTGTTTATTTGTTGCTAATTTTCACCTTTAATTAATTGCACAGTGAACAACGAAAAGAAATATATTTTATCAAAAGAAATTGCAGGGAACAAACTCCGCCGCATAGCGCTGGAACTGGTAGAACGAAATTACAATGAACCGCAGCTGATACTGGTGGGCATTAAAGAAAATGGAATTGTGATTGCCAACATCATTGCCGGTTTTCTTAAAGAATCTTTTAAAGGCGAGATTATTGTAACTGCTTTATCTATTGATAAAAAACAACCATCCACTATTACCATCGAACCTGCATTTGATTTCAACAACAAAGTAGTGATACTGATGGATGATGTTGCCAACAGCGGCAGAACAATGTTGTATTCACTAAAACCATTGCTGGAAACTTACCCGGCAAAAATTCAAACGGCAGCATTGGTAGAACGGACACACAAATCTTTCCCGGTTGGATTGGATTATGTAGGGCTTTCTATCTCTACCACTTTGGATGAACATATTTATGTAGAAGTGCAGGGTGGGGAAGTGTTGGGGGCGTGGATGGAGTACTTATAAAAAAGTAATCACACATCTTTGTATTTAATATCTAAAACAATTATTTTTAGCAAAACAAACGATTATTATGGACGCTGCTATTCAACAAAAAATTGACACCTGGTTGTCGGGAAATTATGAGCAATCTGTAAAAGATGCTATCCTAAAATTACAAACAGAAAATCCGGATGAACTGGCGGATGCATTTTATAAAAATCTAGAATTTGGTACCGGTGGCTTAAGGGGCATCATGGGTATTGGTACCAACCGTATGAACAAATACACGGTGGGCATGGCTACACAGGGTTATTCCAATTACCTCAAACAATGTTTTGGCGATAATGTAAAAGTGGCGATAGGTCACGACAGCCGCAACAACAGCCGTTTCTTTGCCGAAACAGTTGCCAATGTTTTTGCAGCCAATGGCGTAAAAGTTTTTTTGTTTGAAGCATTAAGGCCAACACCAGAACTGAGTTTTGCCATCCGTCATTTTGGTTGCCAGGGTGGTGTGGTTTGTACTGCATCTCACAATCCAAAAGAGTACAACGGTTACAAAGCTTATTGGGATGATGGGGCACAAATGGTGGGGCCGCATGATGTGAATGTGATTAAAGAAATTGAAAAAATACTAACAGTAGAAGATGTAAAATGGATTGGGGGCGAAGCCAATATTACTTTGATTGGAAAAGATATTGATGCTGCTTATATCAACATGGTAAAGGGTTTGAGTGTGTATCCGGAAGTTTGTAAAGCACAGCATGATTTAAAAATTGTGTACACACCGATACATGGAACCGGCATTACCCTGGTGCCGCAGGTGCTGGCAGAATATGGTTTTGATAATGTGCATGTGGTACAGGAACAAAGCACACCGGATGGAAATTTCCCAACGGTTATTTACCCTAACCCGGAAGAAAAAGATGCAATGAATATGGGCCTGATAAAAGCTAAGGCATTGGATGCGGATATTTTATTGGGCACCGATCCTGATGCAGACAGGGTAGGCATTGGCGTTAAAAACTCTAAAGGAGAATGGGTGCTGATGAATGGCAACCAAACTGCTGTACTGGCTTTCAATTATATGATTGAAGCAAGAAAAACAAAAGGCCTTGCAAAGCCAAATGATATGGTGGTAAAAACAATTGTGACTTCTTATCTTATTGACAACATTGCCAAACAAAATGGCATTGCCTGCTACAATGTGCTCACAGGATTTAAGTGGATTGCATCGCTTATCAAAAAGCAGGAAGGAAAAGAAAATTACATCATTGGCGGTGAAGAAAGTTTTGGATTGATGATTGGCGATAAGATAAGAGATAAGGATGCAGTAAGTGCTGTGGCACTGTTGTGTGAAATGGCTGCTTATGAAAAAAACAAAGGCCGAAGCCTCTATGATAAACTGATTGATCTGTATGTACAGTACGGTTTATACAAAGAAGACTTGGTAAGCATCACCAAAAAAGGAATGAACGGCGCCAAAGAAATTGCCGACATGATGCAGGGCTACCGTGACAATCCACCAAAAACAATTGATGGGGTGGCGGTAGATAAATTATTAGACTATCAATTGCAAACAGGCAAAAATTTAGGCACTGGCGACACCTGGACAATTGATTTACCAAAAAGCAATGTGCTGCAATTTGTATTGGGTGATGGCACCAGTATTTCGGCAAGACCAAGTGGTACAGAGCCTAAAATAAAATTTTATTTTAGTGTAAATACCAAACTGGAAAATGCTGCCGGCTTTGATGCAGCCGAAAGTGTACTGAATAAAAAAATTGCCGGTATCATGGAAGAAATGAAATTGAAATAAATAAACCTAGCCGTTTTTCAAAATGTCAGGACTTTACTCCTGACATTTTTTTATCTTGCAAACTGCTATGAGAAAATATGATGATACTTACCGTCACAAAGGACTGAGAAAAAAATTAATCGACATACTAAAAAAGAAAGGCATTAATGATGAAACCGTGTTAACGGCCATGAGCAATATCCCTCGTCACTTTTTTTTAGACAGTGCCTTCGATGAAATTGCTTATGAAGACAGGGCATTTCCCATCAGCGAAGGGCAAACCATTTCGCAACCTTACACTGTGGCTTATCAAACACAATTGCTGCAGGTAAAGCCTTTTGACAAAGTGCTGGAAATAGGTACCGGCAGCATTTATCAGGCTACTGTTTTGGCGGAAATGGGTGCAAAAATTTTTACCATCGAAAGGCAAAAAGTATTGTTTGAAAAAACAAAAAATTATGTTTTTAAAACTAAATATCCTAATCTTAAATTCTTTTACGGTGATGGTTTTGAGGGCCTGCCTACTTTTGCGCCTTTTGATAAAGTAATCATTACCGCTGCAGCCCCAATGGTACCACCCAAATTAATTGCACAATTAAAACCGGGTGGAAAAATGGTGGTGCCGTTAGATGAAGGGCACCATCAGCGGATGTTACGCATCACAAAAAGTGCAGACGGCACTACATCAGAAGAAGCATTTGAAAATTTTTCTTTTGTACCAATGCTTACCGGCAGGAATGGATGATAAATAATTAAGAATTAATAATGAAGAATTAAGAGTGAGGGATTGTAGTGAAGTTTGCAACTTATAATTCATACCTCTGAATTAATAACAGATTTTATGCGTTTTTTTTCAAAAATAGTTTTTATCTGCAACCTGAGTTTTATTGCAGCAGTAATATTGCGGTTGATTACAATTGCCAATGAAAAAAAAGGCACTCATGGTGAAGCAATTATTCTGCAGCCATTGGTAAGCACCCTGGTGGTGCTGGGATATGGGGCCATCATTATAAATTTTATCTTCAATATCACCTGCTTTTCATTTTTTATTTTAAAAAGAAAACAACTTGTTGCCAAATGGCTAATTTGGATTAACTTCCTTTTCCTGATTGCCCAGGTTTATTATTTTTTCTTTTAGCAATATATTCAATGATACAAAACATCCTTAAAGACAAACCCACCAAACTTTTTGTCATCTTTACTGCTTTTTTTGTTGCCAATGCTTTGATTGCAGAGTGCATAGGCGGCAAAATTTTTTCTTTTGAAAAAATCTTTCACATCGCCCCGGCCAATCTTACTTTATTTGGCGAAAAGGGACTTTCTTTTAACCTAACCTGTGGTGTATTGTTGTGGCCACTTGAGTTTATCATGACGGATATTGTAAATGAATTTTACGGCCCCAAAGCAGTTCGGAGAATTTCTTTCATTGCTGTAGCATTGATCAGCTACGGATTTTTAATGTTTTACCTGGCAATGGGTATGCCACCTGCAGATTTTTGGTACAGTACCGGGATACAAGACGGGATACCGGATATGAACAAAGCCTTTAACGGTATTTTCGGCCAAGGCATGTGGATTATAGTGGGAAGCCTCGTTGCATTTTTAGTAAGCCAAATTGTGGACGTAACTGTGTTTCATAAAATAAAAAAATACACCGGCGAAAAGAAAGTGTGGTTAAGGGCTACAGGTTCTACTATTGTTTCTCAGTTGGTAGATAGCTTTATTGTACTGTTTATTGCATTTAAAATAGGCAGGGGGTGGAGTTGGCAATTGGTGCTGGGTATCTGTTTGGTGAATTATATGTATAAATTCAGCATGGCTGTTTTATTAACCCCCGTGATTTATTTTGTAGAAAATAGAATAGCTAAATATGTTGGCCACGATACTGCACAAAAAATGAAAAGATCCGCTATGGGCTTAGAAAACGAATGATAACCTCAAAGCCCTTATATTTGCAGTCCTTATAATTTGTTACCCTGCTTCCAACCAGAAAACGAATACTTTCCTGTAAAATCTTTAACGCCTGATGACAGCCTGCACGAAATAAATATTAGCAGATGAGAAGTGTTTTGTTATTTATTACTTTACTGTTCTTCAACTATTATTCCTATGCCCAGGATGCTTATAATTTTTATATGAGTAACACAGGCAATGATGCAAATTCAGGCCAATCGAAAGCTTTACCTAAAAAAACAATTGCAGGTGCTTTTACTTCCATTAGCAATTTAGCTACAGACAGCGGTGGCGTAAAAATCGGATTTAAAAGCGGTGATATATTTAATGAAACATTTAATCCGACTTTCCCTCTGCACGCAGGTACTTATTTTGATAATGAAAGCAGTAAAAATTTTGCCATCTTTAATGGTACCGATGTATTTGACAGAGGGTGGATAAATGCCAACAGCACTGCCAATGTTTTTCAGCAGGATATTCCACTGTCGGGCTTTACTGGTTATGGAATAAATAATGTAGGTGGCTACAGCATGGTATATGTATTTGAAATAGATAAAATATTAGAGCGTACCGCCCCCTTTACAGCAAGAAAATTATTAAAATTTGTAACCTCCCAGCAGGAAGCAGATACAACTCCCGGTTCATTTTATGAGCCCACTACAGTTGCCATTAATCCTAAAACAGTTTACATCCACACAAGCAACGGAACTTCGCCAAATAATAACTCAAGATACCGCTATGAAGTAACGGTAAGAGATAGGGCATTTAACAGTACCTACCAGGAAAATAATCATTTTGAAAGATTATGGATACGGGGCTACGGTGCTGGTAATGGCATGATACCTGCTGGTGCCAATACCACTTTCAACCGGATGATATTTGGCCCAGGTGCAGGCATACATCATCTTGGGCTAAGGGGGGCCGTTATCAGTAATTCACTTTTTTTACCCGGAGCAAAAAATACAAATGGATATGCAATTGTTTTTTACGATACTGAGGGCTTTAACCGGCATAATAAAATAACCAACTCCATTTTTTTAGACATTAAATATCCTATCTATACCCACACCAGTTATGGTTCAAACTTTGGAGCATTGGAACTGGATAATGTAATTGCTTTTGCTGACAGTACAGAATCTGAAAGCTTTATAGAGTCTGCTAATACTGACACAGTTTTATTAAATAATGTTTATACCTACAAATACAAGAGAGGTTATAATTACGGCAAGGCTATATATGCAGCCATTAAAAATTCAGTTTTTATTGACGCAGACATAGGTATTGCTTTTGGCAATAAAAATACATTGGCAACAATTAATAACTGCTATTTTAGAATCAACAGCAACTTCAGAGGTGGAGGAGTGGCCATGAACGATTCTACAAAATTAATACTCTCCAATTCTATTGTTCATTTCAAAAATTGGAGTTCTCCTGCTACAGGATATGTGCTCGGGGCATTTGTTGCAGGAAATGGCAGAAAGGATAACTATGCAGATGTTACGGGCAATATTTTCATTTGTGATGTGCAGGCACCAAATTACGTTTTGGCCGCTACTGCCAGAACTAATAATGGTATAGCTTCTTCCAATGACCGTTGGCAAAATAATGTGTATATACTTTTGAGCGGCAGTAAAATTGTTTGGTATGTGACGGACAGAAGTACAAATAGAGGTGCCTACGAAATAGAAACATTTGATGAATGGAAATTGCAATCGGGGCAAGACAAAAAAAGTTTATTCTTCGATTTAAGAAATGACCCAAGGAAGTTGAAAGCAATTTTTGTTGATCCTGATAATGGGGATTATACTTTGGCAAATACGCCTGAAGGAAACAAGATAAAAGAATTGAGGGCAGGCATGATAAGCCCAATTACCTGTTTCCTGAAAAGGCCAACTTATGAAGATGCTGCTAAAATAATTATGAATAATTGGGAACTTACCGGCAATGCCTGCCGCAATCCCTGTTTACAAAATAATATCCGGATCAATCACCAGTTTAGTGAAACTTTATTGCCTGGCAGAAAAGTTCAATTGCAATGGAACATTGCAGACGAACGTAATGTGCATCACTATGAAATATTAAGAGCTTTTGGCAATTCTGATTTTGTGAATATTGGTTATGTTAATGCAAGTGCAGCAGCAAACTATTCTTTTACAGACAGTACTGTGTTGCCCGGTATTCAATACAGGTATAGTCTTTCATTGGTTACCAAGCTGGGGGATAAATGTTACTCTGCAATTCAATCAGCAAAAATTGATGATGGTAAACCTGTTTCTATTTATCCGAATCCTTCTTCCGGAAAAATCATGCTGTCGCTGAATGATTATACCGGCCCGGTAAAAATTACTGTTACCAATGTAATGGGGGTAACAGTTTATTCAAAAGAGATCAACAGCCTTTATGGTATTCATCCGGAATTAGATTTATCTGTACACTCAAAAGGGTTTTACTGGATGAGGATACAAACTGACAAGAACAGTTCGCTTCAAAGTTTTATCTTAAAATAAAGATTATCTGCTCCTTTTTTAATCCCCATTTTTTTGAATAATTATGCAGTAATGCAGATGGTAACTCCGGCAATAAAAAATACCTTCAGGCTTACTGTTATATAATAGTTTTGTAAAAAAGTAAAGCATCCTCTTTCTTGCTTCATATTTATATTTGCACTTATGAAATTTTCTACCGGCTCAATTTTATTTTTACTATTACTGTCATTTGCATCCTGCAAAAAAAAACAAACACCGCTTACTGAAGCGGAGGTGATCAATGTAATTAAACGATTTGATGACGGCTGGCACAACAAAAATTTAAAAGAAGTAGATTCTGTACTGGCGCCTGCATACATTTATTTTACACAATCCGGTGGTACTTTCAGCAGGGATGGCGTGGTACAGACTGCCGGTTCATCCACCTATAGTTTGGATAGCGTAAACAGGTCCAATATCATTGTTCAGCTGTACGAAAATACTGCCGTGGTAAGTACCCGGTGGAAAGGAAAAGGAATGTACAGAGGCGCTTCGTTTGATGAAGACCAGCGCTGCAGTATCATCATCATAAAAAAAGGCGACAAAGTTGAAATACTGTCTGAGCATTGCACACCAATAAAAACTGTAAAAATATTTCATTAATTAACCGGGTTACAAGGGCAGATTGTTCCCAGTTATTTTCTTGCCTTTGGATACTGTTATATTTGCATTTTTTTAAGAACGATATATGAGAAAATATTTTTTTGTATTTATATTTATTTTGTTGGGCAATGCATCCTTTGCACAAAACCTGCACCTGGTATTATCCGGTGGCTTAATGAATTACCAGGGCGACTTGCAGGCCCGGCGGTTTACTTTTGAACAGGCACATCCATATTTTGGTATCGGGGCTTATTACGAATTGTCTGAAAAGCTTTTTATCAGGGCAGGTATTATTAATGGAAAGGTAAGTGGAGATGATAAAATTAGTAAGCTCAACAGTAACCGTAATCTGAGTTTTAGCAGCCCGGTTATTGAATTTCAACTAGGACTGGAATATGATCTTTTAAATTCCAATGAACATACCATTACCCCTTACATTTATGCTGCATTGGCTGGCATTCATTTCAATCCTTCAGCCATTGATGCCCGTGGAAATAAAGTATACCTGCAGCCCTTAGGCACCGAAGGGCAGGGCTTTGGCGGAAGAATAAAATACAGCCTTACGCAACTGGCCATTCCTTTTGGGGGTGGTATTAAGATAGCTGTCAACGATGATGTTTTTATAAGGTTTGATGCCGGGCTTCGTAAATTATTTACAGACTATCTTGATGATGTAAGTACAAGTTATATTGACAAAAATGATCTGTTGACCAATAACGGACAGCAGGCTGTTGATCTTGCTTTCAGGGCAGGTGAAATAAATCCGGCATTGCAATATCCAGTTCAGGGTGCTGTAAGAGGCAATCCTAAAAGCAAAGATTTTTATTATACAGGAGGTGTTGCTATCAGCTTCAGGATTAATTCTCAGTATGAAAGAGGAGGCAAAGGAAAAGGTAAATTGGGATGCCCAGTGAATATATATTAAAAGGCGGATAAAATCATTTGAAACTATTCCTTCTATTTACTGTTTTAGGTTAGCAAAACAAAAATTACCGCATGGCGTATCAATCACTCGAAGCTTGTTTACTTGACCTGGAGCAACATGGGCAATTGGTAAGAATAAAAGAAGCAGTTGATCCATACCTGGAAATGGCAGCGATTCATTTGAGGGTGTATGAAGCAAAGGGGCCGGCTTTGTTGTTTGAGAATGTGAATGGCAGCAGGTTCAGGGCGGCATCAAATATTTTTGGCACACTGGACAGAAGTAAATTTATTTTCAGGCATACGCTGGCTGCGGTGCAGCAGTTGATTGAACTGAAGAATAATCCAATCGAAGCCATCAAACATCCCATCAGTAATTTTTCAGCAGCAGTGGCAGCTTTAAAAGCATTGCCTTTAAAAAATCCCTTGAGCAAGCCGGCATTATTTCAGCAAATAAAAATTGAAGATTTACCACTAATTCATCATTGGCCAATGGATGGCGGTGCGTTTGTTACCTTGCCACAAGTGTACACAGAAGACATAGACGCACCCGGCATTATGAATGCTAATCTTGGGATGTATCGCATACAGCTTTCAGGAAATAATTATGAACTGAATAAAGAAATTGGGTTGCATTATCAATTACATCGTGGTATTGGTGTGCATCAAAGTAAAGCAAACAAGAAAGGCCAGCCATTAAAAGTAAGTGTGTTTGTTGGCGGGCCGCCATCTCACAGTGTTTCGGCTGTAATGCCTTTGCCGGAAGGATTGAGTGAAATGACTTTTGCCGGTGTGCTTGGTGGCAGAAGGTTTCGGTATTGTTACCAGGATGGTTACTGTATTAGTACCGATGCTGATTTTGTTATTACCGGTGAAGTGTACCCCGGCGAAAATAAACCGGAAGGTCCATTTGGCGATCATCTTGGTTATTATAGCCTGCAGCATGATTTTCCGTTGATGAAAGTGCATAAAGTATTTGCAAAAAAAAATGCCATCTGGCCGTTCACTGTAGTAGGCCGTCCGCCACAGGAAGATACCAGTTTTGGACAACTCATTCATGAAATTACGGGCACTGCTGTGCAGGTAGAAATACCGGGTTTGAAAGAAGTACATGCAGTGGATGCAGCAGGTGTTCATCCTTTACTGTTGGCCATTGGCAGTGAAAGATATACTCCTTACACACCCACAAAACAACCGGCAGAAATACTCACTATTGCCAATCATATTTTAGGAACAGGGCAATTGAGTTTGGCGAAATTTTTATTCATTACTGCCGATGATGAGAACAAATTAACCACAAGCAATATTCAGCAATATTTGGAATATGTGCTACAAAGAATCAACCTGGAGAGAGATATTCATTTTTACACCAACACCACCATTGACACTTTAGATTATTCAGGCACTTCACTCAACAGTGGAAGCAAAGTGGTATTTGCTGCTTATGGAAAAATACTTCGTTCACTGGCTGCAGTTTTGCCAGCATGTTTATTGCAATTACAAGGTTTTGAAAATGCACAGTTGGTAATGCCGGGTATCATAAGTATGCAGGCTGAAGCATTTGAAAATTATGAAAAAACTGCAGCTCAAATGGCTGCATTAAATGAACAATTAAGCAAAGCAGATTTGAATGAAGTAGTAATGATTGTAGTGGCAGATAATGCCGGATTTGTTGCAGAAAGTTTACGGAATTTTTTGTGGGTTACTTTCACAAGATGCAATCCCTCTCATGATATTTACGGCATTAACAGCGTTACCCAAAACAAACATTGGGGCTGTAAAGGGCCGCTGGTAATAGATGCCAGGATAAAGCCACACCATGCGCCACCGGTAGCCGTAAATACAGCAATTGAAAAAAAGATTGACCGGCTTTTTGAAAAAGGTGGCAGTCTTTACAAAGTATTGGCTTAACAAACAAGGAGTATTCATTCAAGTTTTTTAAATTTACAAATGCGTACATCATTTATCTTCTCAACATTTTTATTATTGCTTTTTTCCTGCAAGGCACAACCGGTGCAGGTTTCCCTGAAAACGAATAATGATAACAACAGCCTGCTCTGGGAAGTAAGCGGCAATGGACTCAAGAAGAACAGTTATCTTTTTGGTACTTTTCATTTACTCTGCAAGAGTGATATAAATTTCAGCAGCCAGCTAAAAACAGCAACAGGCAATGCTGATAAAATTTATATGGAACTCGACATGGATGATCCTTCTGTATTAATGGGTGGATTATTGATGATGAATATGAAAGATGGGAAAAAATTAAAAGACCTTTATACAGAAGCTGAATACAATAAACTAAGTAATTATTTTAAAGACAGTCTTCATATACCTGTTAGTTTTTTACAAAGTACCAAACCGTATTTTTTGGTAGCCATGCTTTATCCAAAAATGATGCCCTGCAAAACAGTAAGTGGGGTAGAAGAAGAATTAATGAAACTGGCCAAATTGCAGCAAAAAGAAATTAAAGGATTGGAGACATTGGAATTTCAGGCAGCGGTATTTGACAGCATTCCTTACAGTGAGCAGGCTAAAGAATTGCTGAAAAGTATCGACAGCATGACTGTTTATAAAAAATATTTTGACACAATGGTAAATGTGTATAAAAGTCAGCAATTGGAAAAAATTGAAAAGCTTTTTAGTCAAAGTGAATTTGGAATGGAAGAACACCAGGACATATTGCTGGATGACAGGAACAAGAACTGGGTGGGTCAGTTAAAAGCAATCATGCAAAAAGAAAGTGTATTTGTAGCTGTTGGTGCAGGACATTTAGTAGGTGAGAAGGGATTAATAGCCTTGCTTAAAAAGGAAGGTTATAGAGTACGACCTTTGTTGAACAGGTAATTATTAATTTAATGTAGATGTTGTTTTTTATAAATTAATAATCAATTAATTGTGAATAATTTTCATTATGAATCAAAAGATATTTTTTAAGTTTTGCTATCAATTTTTTTTCTGACTGATTTTTATACCTGCAAAATCAGCACAAATAGCCTCCATAAATTAACAAATTTGAATTATCCTTCAAGTCGAAATGCTGTTTCTATAAAAAAAGGGTTACTTTTGCTATCCTTTATAAACTCACATTATGGAAGTATTAGCGCCGTCATTGTCAGTAATAGAAAAATTACAAATAAAAGATGAAAAAAACCTGTTGATACAGGGATTGCCCTCTACCATTGAAAAACAGTTTGTTAAGCTCTCTTTTTCAAAGAATGTAACTCCGCTTCTTAAAGTAAAAAAAATTGATGTGGCCTTGGTTTTTGCCATCAGCCACAACCAGCTTAATGACATTCTAAAAGATGTAGTACCAGCTATGGCCAGTAATGCCAAACTTTGGATAGCTTATCCAAAAGTATCGTCAAAAATTGTAAGTGATCTTTCAAGGGACTGCAACTGGCAGTGTATCGCCAGTTTGGGTTTGGAATGTGTAAGATCTATTGCCCTCGATAATGTATGGTGTGCCATGCGTTTTAAAAAAGCAGAAAGCATTAAGCGGTCTTTTAGTACAGTTGAGGTAGCAGGTATTGACTTTGATGCAAGGACAATTACCCCACCGGCAGAGCTGCAAAATCTTTTTGCCAAAAATAAAAAGGCCAATGCTTTTTTTGAAGATCTGTCTTTTACAAATAAAAAAGAGTACATCGTTTGGATAAATAGCGCCAGGAAACAAGAAACCAAATTGGCCCGTTTGGAAGCTACTATAGAAAAGTTAGCTACCGGAAAAAGGAATCCATCGGATAAATAAGCCTTAGTTTAATTTTATAAAAAAATGCCGGATGATTTAATCGTCCGGCATTTTTGTATTAATTATTTTTTTATCTATAATTTTTTAGGGATCATTCCACGGATACCCATATCAATTACCTGTTCGTTGTTGGGCGGTAATGGGTTGTACTGATTGTTAGCATCTGTTTCTGTCCATTCAAAACTTTTGTTGGTTGATAATGACACTTCAATATTGATATCGCTGGTTTCATTGCCGGTAATAACCAAGGGGCTGGCAAATGAACCCGTTACTACACAAGATCCCGTCGGTACTGCTGATGTGGCAAACAAAGGATTGGGAACAGTAGTGGCACCCGGAGCTGCCTGCCCTGTTCGTACTAATCCAAAACCAGGCACACTTGCTTCGAAGCCCCAGTAGCCTTGTAACTTATTGGCATTTACAATCACTGTTGAATCTTTTATTTTATAACTGCCGATATAAGTATTGAACCCAATAAAAGAAGCAAGCGTAGCATCAATCGTTTGCCCGGGAACAGATACATACACATTGTAATTTTGATAAGCCAAAGAAACCCTCAGGTAATTATAAGTGCCGGCTGTAACACTGCTTAGTGGCACACTTAAAAAGGTTTTATTGTTTCCGGCAAAGCTGGCTTTGGAAAAATCAATTGCATTGGCACCACCGGTAGATACTTCTGCTGCCCTGTATAAAACAGCACCATTGCCTAGTGGCGTAATAGTAGATGGTGTCAGTTCTGCATAATGTGCACTCATGCTGTTAAACCGGGGAGACTGTCCACCATGGCCTGCTGGCAGCGTAACTGGATTGCCGAAACTATTTAGCCTTATCTGTGTACTATCGAATTTAAAAATCAGGTTCACTTTTACTGTGGCCGTACTGTCTGTTTTTTTGCAAGCGCTAAAAATGAATGCAATAACAGTAATCATTATGGCAACAGGAACTTTGCTGTTTATTGATTTCGATTTAAACATGGTTGATAAATTTAAAGGGTTCGGTTTGCATTGTTGTGATTAAATTTGAGACAACATTTCTCAATAAAAATACTGACGATCCGGTTTTATTCTTTAGCCCATATCAGAAATTATTGTTAATCATCAAAAAATAATATCCCGATTTGTGAAACATTTTAATTCAGTGCAGAATTAATTGTACAAAAATCACCTTCTTTTTTAAGGTCTGTTATCAGTGTATTCAGCCTGTCCAGCAACTGGCTTCCAGAGTAACGTTTGGTAAACTGTGGAATTTTTATGTGGCTGATATCAGTAAATTCCCAGGGATGAAAATATAAAGAAAGGTTCCTGTCTTTTTTAAGTGTTTGTAAGGCAAGCATTTTATAAAGTGGATAAGGAAAATTCTTAAAACTCAACCAGAATAAGGGTATCCTCAGATGTGGCGTTACTGAAACTGGCAAACGGAGGATTCCTTTTTCAGTATATGTTTTTCTCGGCAAGTTTAAATTATTGTACCTGCCCGGAAGAAAAGTAGGGTTGATGGATGAGTCATATTTATAGCCTGCAGCAGCTACTTCATTCATATCTACGCTGCCCATTCTTGGCATTCGAAGCCCATCAATTTGCTGGCCGCTAATTGCTTCCAATGTGTTTTTACTTTCGGCTAAATGCTTTGTTTCAAACTTTGAATGATAAAATGTGTGAGAAGCTATTTCATGTTTGGCAGCCAGCGATTTAATTTCTCCGGGGTAGTGCAGGGCAAAATTTGCTGTGGTAAAAAGGGTGCAATTTATATTATGAAGCGTTATCAATTCGGTAATGGCATCCAATCCTTTTTTTCCGAGGTTCATTTGCTCATGTACAGCAATGTCCTGACCGTACTCTAATGGCATGTCAAATTCTTCCACATCAAAAGTCAGTAATATTTTATTCTGCACTGCCATTAATATTTGTCTTGTCTATAATGTACACAGGCCTGCCTTTACTCTGCATGAATAATTTACCAAGGTACAAACCAATAATACCCAGTATCATTAATTGAAGCCCGCCAAAAAAAGCAACAGTTACTATCAGCGATATCCAGCCAGATACAGCATGTCCAAACCAATAGCTGTAAGCGGTATAAGGTATATAAGCCAGCGAAGCAATGGAGAAAAAGAAGCCAATATATGTAGCTACATAAAGCGGTTTAGTACTGAATGATGTGATGCCCTGTAAAGCCAGACTCAGCATTTTTTTGTAAGAATATTTACTGTCACCACTATGTCTTTCCATTGGCAGGTATTCTATAGCCACCTGCTTAAAGCCGATCCATTTCACAATGCCCCTTAAAAAAATATCATTCTCTTTTAATTGTTTCAATTGGTTAATCACCTTCCTGTCGAGCAGGCGAAAATCGGCACTGCCTTTTTCAAGTTCAATATTACTTAGTAATGACAGCAGCCTGTAAAAAAGACTGGAAGTTTTTCTTTTAATAAACGAAAGTTCTTTTTGATCCTGCCTGATGGTGTAAACCACTTCATATCCATTTTCCCATTTGGCAAGCATATCAGCAATTAGTGTAGGGGGGTGTTGCATATCCCCATCCATAGATATGGTGCAGTCAGCATCGGCATGATCAATACCAGCCTTCAATGCAGCCTGGTGCCCAGCATTTTTTGAGAAAGAAATAAATTTAATTTTTTCATCCGCCAGGCTTTTGCTTTCAATAATTTTTAAAGTTCCATCCGTACTGCCATCATCTATAAAAAGTAAATAATACTGGTAGGCTAATTTTTCAAATTCATTTTTAATAGCAGTAATGACGGTATTGATATTACCTTCTTCATTAAAAACCGGTATGATGATACAAACTTTTTTATGCATCTGCTTTCGCTGCTGTTTGTGTAAAATTATGGGTTAATAATTGTACCACAATCACTGCCCACACCAAAAAGCAGGGAAGTGCTTTTAAAGAATATTTTACAAAAAATTGTTTTTGGATAAAATTTGGAAACAGGTCAGTAGGAGATAGAATGGTAAAAATAAAAGTGAATATCAGTAAAGCAATTACCCATTTGTTTTTGGTATCACTTAATACAAACCAAATAGCAACTCCTGCTACTGCAATAATATAAGTGGATGATTCCGCAGAAGAGCTAAAGATGGTTACAGAAAGCAGGCACAAAGCCAGGTAAAGTAACCGAAAAGATATTGATTGATATGCCCTGAAACGCAGCAGGGGCAGTAGATTTAATAAAGCAGCCGGCAACAATATCCATAATTGCGAAAGGCCGGGCAAATTAAAGATCCTTTGTATCATACCATGTACGGAAATATTTTGACCCACTACAATACCCAAACTCGTATTCAGGTTGTTCTTTTCATCCAGCGAATGATACCAGTCGGTATAAGACTGCAGTACAAAAGAAGGTGAAGAAATAATCATGGGTAAACAAAATAAAACCAGCAGCCAAATAATGAACCAGCCTATAAACTTCAGCTTATTTTTTGAAAAAAGAAAAGTCACCAGGGCTACAATACCATATAATTTTATTAAAAAACCTGCAGCAATAAAAAAAGTAGCAGACCATTCCTTCTCTTCATTTACCAGGATGAAAGGAAAAATAATGAAGGCCGTCATCATCGGGTTAAACTGTGTGTTATGCGTTGCCGTAAGCATTTCTATCAACCCGATGGCTAGGATAATCAATTTGTTTCTTTGATCAAGCGACAACCTGCAGATTACATAAAAAAGAAAAGCAGCATTGGCCATGCACCACAATAAACAGCCAGCCCAATCGGGTAATAAAGCAAATGGAGCTATCAGGATACTGAAAACAATGCCGTAATGGTTACTGTCAAAATGGTCAGCCGGATAAAGAGCGTATAAATTAACCTGTTGGGTGGTATGAAAGAAAACGTTTTTAAATATCTGGTAATTATTGATGGCTTTGGACCCTCTTACCACTTCTGAAAGGACGGTAAGAAATGCCAGCAAAAACCAACTGATACCGGTAACATTGGTTTTATATTTTTTGAACAGCGTAATTTCTTTGAAAAGAAAATTCAGGTTCATACAAAGTTGCCTCGATTTAATGGGATGAAGTATAGCAGCTGCAAACATACATACTTAATATGAGTGGTTGCTTCAGCCAAGTACTTTTTTTGGAGCCCTACATGGCATTAATTGAAGCAACTAATTTTTCAACCATTGCCAGTGTAATATCCAGGTGAGTAACCATCCGTACCTGTGTTGACGAAATGGCAATTACTAAAATACCCTGCTTTGCCAAATGCTTAGTAAAACTCTCTGCTGTGTAAGGCAATCCAATTTGAAATATAAGGATATTGGTTTCTGCCGGTATTAAATTAATTACAAATTGTTTTTTCAATAAAGCTTCCCCAATCTGCCGGGCATGAAGGTGGTCTTCTGACAGTCGATTGATATTATTTTCCAATGCATAAATTCCTGCAGCCGCCAGGTAGCCAGCCTGCCGCATTCCTCCACCAAATACTTTACGAACCCTTCTTGCTTTTTGAATAAATTCTT
>JANMJU010000062.1:0-3288 GCA_031371545.1 Chitinophagaceae bacterium | reverse complement strand
AATGATCACCGGCAGAAAACCAAGTGAAAAATTCTTAGAGTATGCACAGATTGTAGGCATGGTATTATTATTAGGCCTGATGCTGTTCGCCAACTTTAATGATTGGTTTGGATATGGAAGAGGGAAGTAAGTGATAAGTGATAAGTAGTAAGCAATAGTTTTTAAGTTTGAAGGTTCTATCATTTTCAAATCTTCAAATCTCCAAATTTTCAAATCAATTACATTTCAATCCCAATCTTTTTCATTAACAAGGATGCATTGATACTGGTGCAAATGCCTTCCTTCAACCGGTAATCAAAATACAATTCTTCATTGCTTACCTGTGCGTCAAAATGAAAGTTCAGAATATTGTCGGGGTATTCTGTTTTCAGTGCTGCCAGTTCCACATCATGGGTGGCAATAATGGCGGCAGCTTCTTTTCTGATCAGTTGTTTGGTGAGTGCTACTGCCCCGGTATGGCGGTCTAAAGAATTGGTGCCTCTTAATATTTCATCCAGCAAAATAAATACCTTCTCTTTATTATTTGCCTTTTCAATTACTGTTTTTAGTTTCTTCAATTCAGCATAAAAAGTAGAAGTATTTTCTTCGAGGTTATCTGTTATCCGCATGCTGGTGATTAATTGAACAGGTGAAAGGGAGAAGCTCCTGGCGCAGGTTACAGCGCCGGCCATCGTCAGTACTGTGTTGATGCCGATGCTGCGGAGGTAAGTACTTTTGCCTGCCATATTGCTGCCCGTTACCAGCATGATAATTCCTTTGTAATTGATATCAATAAAATTATTTACTCTTTTTAATTTGTTGATAAGTGGATGGCCGATTGCTGTTCCTTCAATAAAAAAATGTTCTGCTTTTAATTCAGGAAAACACCAGTCCGGGTGATTAAAATGCAGTGTAGCAAAACTGCTGATGGCTTCAAAATTTCCTAAAGCTTCAAACCATTGTATAATGTTGCTGTGGTTTTGTCTTTTCCATTTTTCCAAAGCAATTACCTGTTGGAGGTCCCATTGAAATAAAATAGCTAATGGCACAAACACAACTGGATTAAGCCGCCAGTCCATTCGCTGTACAATACCTTTTAGTTTTTTCATTTCAGCCGAAGCTGTTGAATGATTTTGTTGATAAGCAGATTGCAATTGAACCAGCAGGGGAGAAGAGAACTGTTTATTTTCTATCAAACGAATGCAGTCGGATAACACTTCTAATTCATCTGTCATTTTCGATACCCGGTTATGCAGCGGTACTACTTTTCTGCTGATAAAAAAAGCAATGACTGCAGACAAAAGCAGAAATATATTTCTTACAGGATTCGTCAGCAGGTCGAAAAAATTAAGTGTGATAACAGTAAGCATGATAGCCGGAATTAAAAATTGCAGCAGCATCCAAATCCTGTTATTGATAAAATTATTTTCTTCCTGTATCCATTCCTGCAGGCGCAGGTAAGTAGATTGTTGAATTTTTTTTTCTTTTCCAAAAGCCTGTAATGCCTGCCGCCACTCAGTTTGGCTGTTCAATTCTTTTGCAGCGGTTTGTCTTGTTAAAATGATTTCTTCTGTTGCAGGGTTAAGTAACCAGGTAGCAAGTGTCGAAGCACCCATTGCTGAAGTGCTTCTGTTGATGTATTGGTACAAAGAGGCTTTTCCAAAAATATCCAGATCGTTTGAATATAAATGTTCATGTGGCGCATGCATAGCACCATCATCAAAATGCAGGTAGTTGCCATTCAGTGCGTTTAATTCGTCCTCGTTGATATTGATTAATTGTTGCTGGTGCCTGATGGCAACTTTATTATCCAGGTCAATAAAAATGAGCCGTATAAAAATGATGAGCAGCAATATTGCTGAAGGCACCAGGTACAACCAACCATAAGGCCATACCAAATACAAAACAGGAATAATGGCAACAGAAGAAATCAACCTACCCCAGCCAAGCAGCGAATTTTTCTTTTGTAACTGCTGAAGTTTTTGTTGAAGTTGTGAAATCCTTTCTTTATAATAATTATCTGGCTGCATAAATTGATGTTGTTAAATAAACGAACTGCAAATCTAAAGCACTGTATTTTTAATCAACTAACAAATTACTTTGCCTAAATTTGCTGTTCAATTACAGATTGATGTTGGATTTTACTCATTCATAATTCTACATTCAACATTCGTAATTGAACCTGGGGCTGACCGGTTTTGACAGCATAGTTCTTTGTAAGTGTAAGCATGTAGTGCGTTGGATAATTAGCACTTTAATCTGAATATTCAAAACTTCAAATGGCAATACTCAGTATGCCATGGCTGCTTAATCTATTAGATTAGCACCCATTAGGGCCGTTGGACAGGTTGGCCAGTTACCAAGTCCTTCCGCCGACTCAAAACAAAAACAGGCTGCTGCAATGGAATGGAGTGACCATTGCTTAAGACCATTCTTCTAAGGTTACGGTTGGTTGGTTAGGTTCCGGCTGTTTCACAAAAATTAATAACTAAATAAACATGTAGAAAGCTTATGACGAGTATGTTTGGACCAGGGTTCGACTCCCTGCAGCTCCACAAATTTAAAAATGCCCGGATATTATTACCGGGCATTTTTCATTTCAAAAATCTTTATTCCTAATTCACTGGATAAAGAATAAGATTGCTGCTATTAATATTTCTCGTCCTCAAAAAGAACGAAAAAATGATTTGTATTTTCAAATCATTCCCTTACTTTTGCAGCCCCAAATAGTTCTTTAGGAATTTATTGTATTGGGAGCTCTGGTAAAATGCCGGGGCGCTATCACCAAAAAACGTAACACATGGCAAAAGAAATTACCGGCTATGTCAAGCTCCAATGTAAAGGAGGACAAGCCAATCCGGCACCGCCAATCGGACCTGCACTGGGTTCTAAAGGTGTCAACATCATGGAGTTCTGTAAGCAATTCAACGCCAGAACCCAGGACAAACCAGGAAAAGTACTTCCTGTATTAATCACCGTTTTCGCCGACAAATCTTTTGAGTTTGTAATTAAAACTCCTCCTGCTGCTGTTCAGTTAATGGATGCTGCTAAAATTAAAAATGGCAGTAAAGAACCTAACCGTGTAAAAGTGGGCAAGGTTTCATGGGCGCAGGTAGAAGAAATTGCAAAAGATAAAATGGCCGACCTGAATGCATTTACCCTGAACAGTGCGATGAGCATGGTAGCAGGTACTGCAAGAAGTATGGGACTTACTGTTGACGGAAAAGCCCCCTGGGAAAATTAATTATTATCACACTCAAAAAATTTTTAGACAATGATCACTAAAAAAAGAAAATTAGCCAACGCTAA
>JANMJU010000051.1:0-8837 GCA_031371545.1 Chitinophagaceae bacterium | reverse complement strand
CACCGGATATTGGTTTTTTATTACAAGATTGCCTGTCTTTATTTTGGCAGCGGCGATTATGAAAAAGCAATTGATTATCTCAATAAAATTATCAACTGGAAAGTAGATCTCCGTACCGACCTACAATGCTACAGCAGGCTGCTGCACCTGATTGCACACTACGAACTGGGCAATGATGAGATACTGGATCATTTGGTAAAATCGGTGTACCGCTTTATGTGGAAGATGCAGAACCTGAGTGTGGTGGAAGAGGAGATATTCAAATTTATCAGGCGTTCATTTTCTGTATCAGTGAGAAATATAAAACCAGAACTGGAAAAATTACTGATAAAATTGAAGACCGTAGAAGATAACCGTTTTGAAACAAGGGCATTTGTTTATCTTGACATTATTTCGTGGCTGGAAAGCAAACTGGAGAATGTACCGGTGCAGGATGTGATAAGAAAAAAATTCAGCAGAAAAATCAAAACCAATTAAGCATAACGAATGAAAAAGATTTTAACAACCATTGCATTGCTTGTAACCATTGTTTGTAATGCTCAAAACAGTAAACTTATTATCGGGACTTATACCAGTGGCAAAAGCGAAGGCATTTATGTGTATGATTTTAATACTACAACAGGTGACAATCATTTTACCAGTTCAATCAAATCCTCTAATCCATCTTTCCTTGCTGTATCGCCTAATAAAAAGTTTGTGTATGCGGTAAATGAAAATGGTGATTCCGTAAATAACGGCGGAACTGTGAGTGCTTATAAATTTAATAAAAGAAAAGGTAAATTAAATTTGATCAACCAGCAGCCATCAAAAGGAAATGACCCCTGCTATATCAGTATTGATAAAACGGGCAAATGGGCAGTGGCAGGCAATTACAGCGGTGGTTCTTTTTCGATATTGGCTGTAAACAAAAATGGAGCCGTATCACCTGCTGCAACAACTGTGCAGCATACAGGCAAAAGCATAAACAAACAACGGCAGGAAAAAGCACATGTACACACGGCTGTGTTCTGCAGTGATAATAAATATTTACTGGTGGCCGATCTTGGCATTGATAAACTGATGGTTTACCGGTTTGATGAAATCACCGGCACCGTTACTGAAGATGCTGCTGCATCTGTAAGTGTGAGCGGTGGCTCCGGGCCAAGACATGTGGCGATTCATCCATCACAAAAATTTGTTTACCTCACAGAAGAATTAAGCGGCACGGTTGCAGCTTTTAATTTTGCTGCCGATGGAAAATTAAAAATGTTTCAAACCATCAGTGCGGTGCCTGAAAGTTATAAAGGAAGTTTTGGCGGTGCAGATATCCATGTTTCGCCTGATGGAAAATTTTTATACGCTTCCAATCGTGGAGAGCTGAATAACTTGGTTATTTTTTCTATAGATGCTGCAACCGGCGTACTTACAGTTGTGGGCCATCAGTCAACGTTAGGTATCAAGCCACGCAATTTTAATTTTGATCCTTCCGGAAATTTTTTGCTGGTAGCCAATCAGGAGAGTGATAATATTGTTATCTTTTCTGTTGATCACCAAACGGGATTGCTGAAAGATACAGGGAAGCGGATTGATGTTCCTAATCCTGTTTGTATTGTTTGGGGAGAATAACCTGAACTGCTCAGTTTTTAATTGAGTAATTAAAAGAGAACTGATAAATAGGCAGGTAATAATCTATCTCCGGTTGTTTGGTATATTTATAATACAGCACTTTTATATTTACAAGGTTATTTATTTCCACACCAAAGCCAAGGCAGTAGCCTGTATAAATACCACTGGTACTAATATCTGGTAAAAATTCTTTTAGCTGTGCCGGGTTTGTATAGCAGCCAATGTATCGCAGGCTTAGCCAGAACAGCCCCATATTATTGTTGTTGCTTCTTTCCCATGCACCTGTTTGAAAGTATAAACCTGCTGCACCAAAACTATTAAAAAAATTTACTGGTTTTCCTGTTTGTGGGTTCGATGCCAGGCCAGTTTTGTAACCAGTTAAAATACGTTCGCCAAAATGATACAGCAGCCCACACTTAGTTATTTTTTTTGTTTTATTAAAAAAAATAACCCCATCACTTGAAAGATTGATTAAGCCGCTGAGTGGGTTGATATAAGAATTTACCAACTGGTCATTACTCTTATTGCCTGACGATGCGATGGTGGACTGGCTTTGAAAATTATTGGCAGACACACCAGAATAAAAAGAGAGCGGCACCGCAAACTTACCCGGCTCACCAATATACAACCTGATAAACCTTGCAGACGCATTTACCTGCCCGCTGTTCATAATATCTATAAAGCCACTGGTAAAGATTTCTGGTTTTTGTTTTTCTACTTTACTGAGTTTAGTACTGTCAAAATTAGCAGGTTTGTTTTGTGCAAATGCAGGCTTGCTATTGCTTATAAAAAGCAATAGTACGGACAGTATTATTCTTTTGGAATAAAATTGCAGGCGCAGCATGTGCTAACAATTAAATGATTTTGAAAAAATAATTGAAAAAAACAGGGATGCAGTAATTTTTTCTGCATCCCTGTATAAATTAATTTTTATTTTCTTCGTTGATCTCTGAACCTTTTGAATAGGGCAAAAATTTCTTCTTTATTATTAATTTGGGTAGGATAAAATTCTAAGATCAGTTCTCTAGGCCGTCCAGTTTTTCGACCTGTAATTTTTATGTTCTTATACAAGGTGTTTGATATCCAAACATACTTATGCAATTTCATTTTTTTAGCACTGTCCAGCTCTTTTAATAAAGAGTAGGGTATGTTATTAAGACTGGCATCAAAGTAATAATAAATTGAATCAATATCCTGTGACGAGTTTACAGTGTTAACTGCAAACTTTAATAATTCTTTCCCGTTGCCCAACTTCACAACCTCTGAAAGATTTGCATAATCAGGATTTGGGAAATTAAGTGCATGATACAAATAAAATTTACTTATTGAATCAACATAAAATTCTTTGCCTAAACTATCTTTTCCTGTTTCGTACATAATCCCTTTCTTTTCATTTCCATAGAAAATATAATACTTCATTTCTACACTGATTTTTCTTGAATTATCATCAATTATGTTCTCTCCATTCTTGTTATAAGCTTGATAAAAAATATTTACTACGGGAATTTGTACCATTGTATACTTTTTATAGTAATAAACAGTTCTTACTTTGTCTTTTAATGCAACATCGGTATCTGTTGACAAGTTATAACTAATCACTATAGATGATATTTTTTTTGAACAGCTACAGAAACTAATCAGCAAAAAAATGATCAACAAAAAATTTCCTATTTTCATTCTCTAAATATTTATAAGTATCATAATTTTTTAATCCCCAGGTGGTGGATTCACAAGTATTGCAGAATTGTCATTATTGGCAGAATATATAATTGTAACCGTTTTTGCGTCTGAAAAAAGCTGACCGATGAAAGGAGGACGACTAGGATTATTTATGATGCATTGTTCGTTTATAGTATAATTAAGTTTAAAAATACAAAGACTTGTATTATCCCAATTAGCCGATTGAGAATCTTCTGTAAAAGTAATATTAACTTCAGGCACAGTACATATCCCATTTTGAGTAATTGAATTGTGATTAAAAGATGAAAATAACCATTTGAAACCTGAACTTGCTTTTTTAGCTGTACCTTGGTCATTACTTTCCAAACTAAAACCAGCACTTGAATTATAAATTCTAGTTCTCCAATTCATTTGTTTAGAAAATTCATCAATTGGTATACTTGATGATTCTAAAATCTGAACAATAGAACTACCGTTAATACTGTTCATTGCGTTGCTACACTGCTCTTCAGGAGTTAATGGAAGTCCATTACCCGGACCCGTTCCTCCACCTCCTCCACCTCCACAATTACACGTTGTGTATAAAGGGGTTTCATCAATCAATTCGCCGTTCACCCAAGTTTGCCAATACCAATCAATACAAAACCCTTCGCCTTCAGGGCAACTCGGTAAAAGATTTGCAGTACTCAAATCAATGGGTTCACCATTGTGTTTCATCCCTACTTTAATTGTTTTATCCTTGCCAGCATCCTGATTCGCTTTGCTGAGGCTTGGGTCATTATAAATTACATCATAGCTATTAATAGAAAATTTAAAAAGATCATCATCGCTTTTTATTTCTTCTTTCGAAAGCATGTAGGAAGATGCAATTGCAGTACCCTTTCTGTCATTTTCTAATATTATGTATTTAACCATTGGTTCCGGCTTTTGCGTATTTATTTTCATCAATGTCCGGCTGGTTTGTTCATCCTTTGATATTTGCACAATTTTATTTTTAGAATCAAAACTGCCATTAAATATTATTTCTTTTACGGTTAACTTATTTTCCTTTTTCTGGCCAAAGGCAAATAATGAACACTGCATCAGCAATATTAAAAATAATCTTTTCATTGTTGTATTTTTTAAAATGTTGTTGAAGAAGTTTTTTACGCTCCATACACAGTTCAACCCTGTGTCTTACCTCGCTATTTTATTTTAAGGGCAAAGCTGTCAGAAATTATTTAAGCCCTTTTGCTTCTGCCTGGCCAGTACAGTTGCATTGCAAAACAGTAATTGCTACAGCAGGTATTTATACATGTACACCATGATAAAAAAAAGTAGTTATACCAAGTAGCATTTCATACAAAACTTATTGTAATCCATTACATTTACCATCGTCTAATCCAGCCCGTAAGAACTACACTCCACAAACTAAACCGGAATATTTGATGGCTTTATTTTGCACATCAAAAATGTATTTATTCTTCCGAATACGGTATTCGTTTTGTGAATACGCTATTCATTTTTTGAATACAGTATTCACTTTATGAATACCATATTCATTTTAGAATAGGGTATTCGTTTTCTCACTATCCTATTTGCTTTTGAATAGACTATTTTTTCTGGATTTCTATTTTATACCCAATAAATAAAACCAACTATGAGCTTTGGAAAAAAATTAAAAACACTTAGGGTGATTAACCAACTTGATCAAAATGACATGTGCAAGCGACTTAACGTGTCGCAATCTGTATACAGCCGCTATGAAAATGATGAAAAAAAAGTAACTGAAAACGATGAGTTTGTAAAGCGTGTGGCAGAAAAATTTGATGTAAGCACTGTATGGCTTGCAACAGGTGATGATGATGCAGCCGTTTTAAAAAAAGGCAGCATTACTGGAGTAACTAACGGTACAGTACAGCCAGAAAACTATTATACCCTTCCCAAAGATTATATGGATGCATTTTTTAAACACCAACTGCATCTGATGGAAATGATATTGAATAAATTAGGGGGGGGGTAAATGAATTTAATTTTACCCCTTATTTAATCTAAGCCTCAATCGCTGTTTACTTTTATTAAAACCCATTCGCCCTTTCTCAATTCCTTTTGTTCTTCAGCTGGAAGATCACACACTCTTCAACAATATTTTGCCTAAAAGAAAAAAGGAAACTCCCGTTTCCTCTTCACAAATATTATCAGTAAAAAATTAAAACCTCGGACAGGGAATACCTTTCACTTCTGCAGGCCTGTGAATGTAGATAATGGAAAACTCAGATCCGCCCCTGCTTAGGGTAGCGGCTTTAAGGCCGGAGGTATTGATATCGTAGCTGACACCCATCCTGAGTCCGTTAATTTCTAAACCAATGTAAGGAATGATGGCATCATTTAACCTGAGCCAGGAACCAAAATAAACATTGGTAGGATTGGCTTCATCTCCATTTACCAGGGCTGATAAAGCACCGCCCAATACCAGTTCGCTTGCCTTATTCTGCATCTGGTAGATAACAGATGTGTGAGCAGTAATATTGTCGCTTACCGGGAATGAGCCACCACCATGTACGGTAACTCTTGTAGCCAGGTTCCAGGTTTTATCTATAAAACTTAAATTGGGTTTGTTGATATGATAAACAGACATGCCGAGATAATAATTGTTGGAACCATTGCTGGAACCGGAATACAGCAAGCCGGCATTCATATCAACATAGTTTTGTGAAGTACCGTTGTTGAAAGTTTCCTGTGTAGGATTGGTGAATCCATTTTGGGTTAGCTGATCTTCAAAAGTCAGTTTATTTCTGTCCAGTATTGCACTGCTGTAAGTAGCCTGAAAACCTGCACCAATGGTATTGTAGCCATCTTCATCCAATGCCTTGTGGTAGCTTAATGAGAGGGAACCGTAATTTAATTTTAATGCTGCATCTGCACTTTGGTCGCTTAGGCCACTGATGCCAATTCCAAACACATCCCCTTTGGGAATCCTGCCTTTTAAAATTCCAAAATCAAGCGATGCGCTGGTAGTAACATATGCCTTTGGTATAGATGGCCACTGATCCCTGTGATTGGCTGCCAGCCTCCATTCGCCGTCAAATTTTCCTGTAAAAGCAGGGTTAAGCGTAAGTGGTGAAGAAAAGAATTGTGAAAAATGTGGGTCCTGCGCCTTGACCAAAACAACAGCTACCAGCAAAGCAATAAAGAGTAAGGTTTTTTTCATCTTTTAAATGATTCAGAACTTTAAAGATAAGTATTTGCAGTAAAAAGCTGCTTGTAAATTAGTAAAAGGCCAGCGTTTTAAAGCTTGATTAAAAAAGGTAAAGGAAAAAAAGGTATTTTATGATTGCATTTTTTGTCCGAAAGCAAGGTCTCCTGCATCACCAAGCCCAGGTACAATATATCCTTTGGCAGTCAGTTCATCATCAATATCTCCACACCAGATGGTAGCCTTCGGCACTTCCCTGAGAACATATTCTATGCCAACTGTACAGGCAATAGCACACACAATATGCAGTTCTTTTATATCGCCTTCATCTTTTAAGTATTGAATGGACTTTACCAGCGAAGCCCCCGTAGCAATCATCGGATCGCTTATGATCACAACTTTATTATCTATTTCCGGGCAGCTCATATATTCAAGACTGATCTCAAACGTGCCGTCTGCATGGTGTTTGCGGTAAGCACTGATGAATGCATTTTCTCCTTTATCAAAATAATTCAAGAGGCCATTGTGCATGCCAAGCCCGGCACGCAGGATGGTTGCCAGTACCGGCTGATTCACCAGCATTTTACAATTGGCAATACCCAACGGTGTAGTGATCTCTCTTTCTTCCCAATCTAGTTTTTTGCTGATTTCATAAGCAATTATTTCCCCAATACGTTCCAGGTTGCGGCGAAAACGCATCCGGTCGTTTTGCACTTCCACATCCCTTAATTCGCCTACCCAATTACTTACCAATGAATGCTGATCGCTGAGATTAATAACCATGAATATAATTTTGAATTTTTGAAATTAGAATTTGAAATTGCATCGCTAAACAAGGTTGTAAAAATAGGAATTAAAATATTCAAAAAAATGATTTACAGGGCAATTGGAATTATGAGTGGCAGTTCGCTGGACGGACTGGATATAGCATTTACTGAATTTACTGAAACCGGCGGCAAATGGGCTTTCGAAATTGTGGCAGCAAATTGTATTGAATACAGCAATGAATGGCAACAAAAATTAAGCACCTCCACTACCCTTTCTGCATTGGATTATCAATTACTACATTCCGAATACGGACATTTTATCGGTGAACAGGTAAATCATTTTATTGACCGGCACAGCCTGCATCATAAAGTACATTTAATAGCATCACATGGCCACACCACATTTCATTTGCCGGCAAAAAAAATGACTGCCCAATTAGGTGATGGCGCTGCAATAGCAGCCGAAACAAAACTACCGGTGGTGAGTGATTTAAGAGCGCTGGATGTAGCTTTCGGCGGGCAGGGGGCGCCGATTGTTCCTATTGGAGAAAAGTTATTGTTTGTAGGGTATGATTATTTTTTAAACCTTGGCGGCATTGCAAATATTTCTATTAAACAGGAAAATAAATACATCGCTTTTGATGTGTGTGCTGCCAACCGGGTTTTAAATATGCTGGCAGAAGAAACCGGTGCTAAATATGATGCTGGTGGAAAGATGGCAGCAGCAGGAAAAATAAATGATAATTTATTAAACCATCTGAATGCATTGGAATATTATCAGCAGCCATTTCCCAAATCACTGGCCAATAGTTTTGGTACTGATACTGTTTATCCAATAATAAAAAATGCAGGCGTCCCCACAGCCGATGCACTGAGCACTTACACAGAACATATTTGCCAGCAAATAAAAAAAGCTGTCACCGAACAACGAGTTGCAGCCAACAACCAACATTTATTAATTACAGGCGGTGGAGCTTTTAATAGTTTTTTAATGGAACGGTTAAAAACTTTACTGGCAGAAGAAAATATTGGTACAATTGTGCCTGATGAAAATATAATTCAATATAAAGAAGCAGTCATCATGGCGCTGATTGGAATATTGAGATGGAGAGAAGAAGCGAATGTATTGCCGTCTGTTACGGGTGCTTCTCAGGCCAGTATTGGTGGGGCTTTGTGGCTGGGTGGGGATGCTTGATTTTAGTATTTGGAATTTAAATTGTACAGTTCCTACTCAAATTCAGCAAAGCCAACAGGTGTATTGCAGTTACCCAATGTAGTTTAACCAAGAATAATTAAACCCTTTAAAAGGTGGTCGACCTTTTTTAGAGATCATGAATTTTAATGAAGGTCGACCACCTTATTTGTTCACTAAAATACATTGATTAGTTGGTGCTAATTCTTTAACAAACTGTTTGGGATAAATTGATTTTAATTGTAAAAATATTTGACATGAAAAAAATACTGGGATTGGTTTTAGTAATGGGTATTTTATTTACTTCCTGCAACAGCAAAGCAAAAACAGAAGCTGCGGAAAAAGACAGTTATGAAAAAACAAAAGAAACACTGGAAGAAAAAGAAAAGAAAACCCCTTTATTGTTTTTATCAGTAAC
>JANMJU010000040.1:0-8455 GCA_031371545.1 Chitinophagaceae bacterium | reverse complement strand
ACAATTTGCAATGTGGTATTATCCAGTATTGGATTTTCATTGATTAGCCAGCCGTCTGTAAAAGGGGGATTATTTTTGTTGGCAAATCCTGCATCAAAAACACTGGTGAATATTTCTTTCTCTTCCATGCCCAAATCACCGAAGGCATCTTGTTTTACAAAAACAGTTTGTCCCAATAATAGTTCCTTGGTAAAGTTGCCTGCAATGCCTGCCTGTATCACCAGGTCGGGTCTTTTGTTTTGCAAATTGTAAGTAAGCAAATAAGTTGTAGGTGCCTGTCCGATGCCGGTTATCAGCACTTCTATTTCATGATCGTTGAAATTATATTCACTTTTTTCCAGTAATGCTAAGGTGGGATCTATTTCAAACGAAGTAGCGGCGGTCAATAATATATACATGCCGCAAAATTCGTATTAAATAAGTTAGATAGCTCATCAACCAATTTGCTAAATCGGTAATTATTGGTTAAGGCTTTATATTTTGGTTGTAAGCGGTTAACTTTGCGGAAATTTTTTATAATACCGGATGGTTTACATTACAAGGATAGAACATTTTAATGCTGCTCATAAACTGTACAATCCGGCCTGGAGCCGTGAAAAAAATGAGGAAGTATTTGGCAAATGTGCCAATGAAAACTGGCATGGGCACAACTTTGAATTGTATGTCACCCTCAAAGGCGAACCCAATCCTGATACCGGTTTTGTGTATGATGTAAAGCGGCTGAGTGTAATTGTAAAGGAGCATGTGATTGATAAATTAGATCATAAAAACCTAAATGTAGATGTTGATTTTATGGCAGGAAAACTTTGTTCAATAGAAAATCTCGTCATTGCCATCTGGCAGCAACTTGCACCACAGCTGCCCGAAGAAGTAAGATTACATTGCCTGAAATTGTACGAAACGCCCCGTATTTTTGTAGAGTACTACGGCGATTAAAAAAATTGTTTACCGCAAACAAATGGTAACTTTAACTGTAATAGCTTTCTAATTGATGAATTTTGAACAGCAGACTTCTGTTATCACATTCAGTAAATTTCATCCTGATAAATTAGTAATGAATTAACCAGTTGATAATTTATTTCTGCTTAACCATTTTTATTTTTATCTGTTATTAAATTTTGTATGGCAAATAAAGTGGCAGTTTTTAGAAAAGAACATTTTAATGCAGCTCACCGGCTCAATAATCCTGTATGGGATGAAGCTACCAATGCAAGGGTGTTTGGCAAATGCAACAATCCAAATTATCACGGGCACAATTATGAATTGATTGTAAAAATTACCGGCTTACCCAACCAAGCTACCGGCTATGTGTACGATCTAAAAGAACTTAGTGATTTGATCCAGGAGAATGTGCTCAACCGTTTTGATCATAAAAACTTGAACCTGGACACAGCTGAATTTAAAAACCTGAATCCAAGTGCGGAAAATATTGCAGTGGTTATTTATGATATTCTCAGGGCAAAAATTGACCTGCAATTTGATCTGCATATCAGGCTGTATGAAACAGAAAGAAATTTTGTAGAATACCCGGTTGATTAAAAATAAAATTATAATAGCCAAAACTAATGGACAACAAAAGATAAAAAGTGTTGTTAGTAATGGCTGCTTAAATCATCACAATAGAAATTAAATGGCGTACAAAAAAATTGAGCAGTATGATGAAGATGTCACATCAGGGCTGATGAAAAATTATAAGGAAACGCTTAGTTTATTAGGTGAAGATGCAGGCAGGGAAGGGCTTGAGAAAACACCGCAGCGGTTGGCAAAAGCAATGCAGTTTTTAACACAGGGCTATCAGCAAGATGCCAATTCAATTTTAGACTCCGCCAAATTTCATGAAGATGTGAGTGAAATGATCATTGTAAAAGACATTGAATTGTACAGCATGTGTGAGCATCACATGCTGCCATTTTACGGCAAAGCCCATGTGGCTTACATTCCCAATGGATGGATTACCGGGCTTAGTAAAATAGCAAGGGTGGTGGATGTGTACAGCCGCAGGCTGCAGGTGCAGGAAAGACTGACACACCAGATTTTAAATTCAATCAAAGAAACATTGAATCCTTTGGGAGTTGCTGTGGTGATTGAAGCATCGCATTTGTGTATGATGATGAGGGGAGTACAAAAACAAAACTCTGTTACCACCACTTCAGCATTTTGGGGTGAGTTTGAAAAAAATGAAACAAGGAGTGAATTTGTAAAATTGATCAGCGCTAAATTGCATTAATTGCCAAAATAAATATTGAATGGTTGTGTAAAAAATAAAACTACTAAAATAAGGTCTGCACTCCATTACCAAATTTAGCTTCATGTTCCAGCAGCCATTTTTTTCGCCACAGTTCACCGGCGTATCCTGTTAAATCACCATTACTTCCAATAACCCGGTGGCAGGGAACAATAATACTGATCTTATTTTTTCCATTGCTGGTGCCTGCTGCCCTGATTGCTTTTACGTCGCCAATGCGTTTTGATAATTCTAGATAACTGATGGTTTTGCCATAACCAATCTTTGTTAGTTCCTTCCAAACTTTCTGCTGAAAGGCAGTGCCGCTCTGCTGTACAGGCAAATCAAATTCTTTTCTGCTACCTTCAAAATATTCGCTAAGTTGTGTGCAGCATAATTTTATCAGCGGATGATTGCTGTCTTTTTTTTTCGGCACTGACTGGTCGTTGGGTTGCTTTGAAAATAATACAGCCGTAACAACAGTTTCATTTGCATGAATAGACAATTCGCCAAGCAGAGAGTTAAAAAGATAAATAGTTTCGTTCATATAGCCAGGTAAATATAAAATGATACGCTTTCTTTTTAATAAAAAATAAAGCATTGATATTTTATTGAAGTAAAGTTGCATCAATATTTTTTGATTGTATAAATATGGACAAAGTTTTGTTCAATTGGGTAAAAAATAATTTCTTTGGCAACAATTAAATAAAATGATGGGTACGGTAAAAAGTGAGAGTAAGTTTATTGAGAAAGCAATGAATGCCATTGCAGATCCCTGCAGGTTGTCGATACTGCAGGAAATATCCCGGAAGGGAGAAGTGTGCTGTGGTGATGTGCAGGGGCTTACAGGCCTTTCGCAACCCACCTGCTCTCACCACATGAAATTACTGTGCGAAAGCAAACTTGTAGACTGCCGCAAAGAAGGCCGCAACCATTATTTTGCGTTGAATAAAAATAATTTTAAAAAAGTAAGTTCTTTCTTCGAACAGTTTCATGCAATGTAACAACTGCATGAATTATCGATCGTGTGGATAAAAGATGAAAAAAGGGTTGCAGTACAAGTGAGTGATGCTTCGTTCCTCAGCATAAACTCCACTGTGTTGAGCAAAGTAATTGGCTGGCAACAAAAAAATATTTACACTTCAGTCCATAAAAATTTGTGCAACAAATTTATTCGTGCCAATTGGTGTAATTCGTGGCAAAAAAAAGCAATAAATTTTGTGTAAGCAATTTACCCAATCTTACAACCATTTTTTACAGCTTTGCCAGGCGCCAGCAATACCACTTCATTGGTTTCATTGTACACACCAAGCACTAAACACTCACTAAAAAAATTGGCAATTTGTTTTGGAGGAAAATTTACCACTGCAACAACCTGTTTGCCTTTTAATTCGTCTTTGCAGTATAAAGTGGTTATCTGAGCAGATGATTTTTTAATACCCAGTTCGCCAAAATCAATGCTGAGCTGAAAAGAAGGCTTTCTTGCATTCGGAAAATCTTCTGCTGTAAGGATGGTGCCCACCCGGATATCTATTTTTTCAAAATCTTGCCATCTAATCATTTTATCATTTAATTTTAAGCGCCGGCAAAATAAAACAAACTTACGATTATGGTCCTGGAAATAAAGCGAGCCACAAAAGACGACATTGCAATGGTAGCATTTTTGTTTAATGCCTACCGCATGTTTTATAAGCAATCATCCAACCTGGAAGCAGCATTCGATTTCCTGGAGCAACGCATCAGTAAAAATGAATCGGAGATTTTTATTGCGGTATTAAAAAATGATGCAGTGGGGTTTGTACAAATGTATCCTGTATTTTCTTCTGTATCATTGCAGCCTGCCTGGCTGCTCAACGATATATTTGTGGCAGAGAATGCCCGTAATCAGGGCGTTGCAGAAGCTTTGCTGCAGCATTCAAAACAATTTGCCCGGGAAACAAAAGCCGGCAATATATTGTTGCAAACCGCTGCTGACAATTACAAAGCACAGTCGGTGTACGAAAAAAATGGCTGGATAAAACTGCAGGATTTCTTTTATGAATATCCATTGAAGAAGTAAATAAATATTATCTAATTTCAGTAACCGCAGTCACCGCATTAAGATTGAGCCTCCCAAACAAGTGCGGAAATAATTCATTCACAGAAGGCGCTATTTCATATTTTAATTCAGCTGTTAATTTACTTTCATCCACCTCGAGTAACAATAAATCTGTTTGATTTTGATAATAACGTTGCAGTACGCCAGCTACTTGTTCTTTTGTACTCAGGTGTATAAATCCTTCGGTGGCCAGCGAAGGCGCTTCATAAAATCCCTGCTGCAGTGCCTGCTGCCAGCTGGTTTTATATACTACATGATAAATCATTCTTCCAGTAATTTAGCCAGTGACAGCAGTTCTTCCATCTTGTAACGGTTCAGGTCATTGTCAAAACATTTGCTCAGTTCTTCCAGCAAAAATTGGATAATTTTTTTGTTGTCCATCACTTTAAAATAAGAAGTAGTAGGCGGCACAGCAATGCGTTTAAAATAATTCTCCACATCTTTATGAGAATAGATTTGCCCATTCAGCGGATCAATATAAAATTTTATTTTTTCAGAATTGTGTGCAGTGGGATTTAGTAATTCATATTGCGGATCAATGTACGCCATGATAAATTGCCGTGGAATATTAATGGCTTTTACAGGAATATCCAGCAACTGGCAAATCACCAGGTACAAAATACCATTGCTGATGGCATTGCCTTTTTTTGCTTCCACTGTTTTGTTGATAAAAAAATCTTCCGGTTGATTGTAAGCAATTTCAACTCCAATTTGCTTGTAATAATTATACAGGATGCTGCTCATCACATTCACCTGTTCTAAAGGAGTAAGATAATTATTCAGTTCCAGCCATACATTGCGGCGAATTTTTTCTATCTCCTGCAATGTTTGAATAGTTTGTATTTCGGGATAATGATAACGGCAGGTAAGCAGGGCACCCTGCAGCAGTTCATTGCTGCCATTTTTCCAGTAATCAAAATCTGCAGTCAGGTCTTTAAAGTGCAGTTTGTGGATCATCAGTTCAATCCTTTCCTGTATGGTTTCGTCGCTGGTATGCTCCCACAGGTCTTCCAGGTTGGGTATAATGCCTTTGCCAAAAGAGATCAGTTTATCAAATACCGTGTTGTAAACCTCTTCATCAGGGTCATCCACCAGGTGCAGTAAAGCTGTTATTTCCTTGTTTTCTTTCAAGTGATTGGTTTATAAAAAACAATATCGTTCATTGAACGAAAAAAATGGGAATAATATTTTCCACAAGCTGTTGATTAGTTATTTTTATTTGGATACCGACATAAGTTTTTCATGTCATCATCCTTGTGTCACTCACTTGTACGGCATACCATTTTGCAACTTCAGCATCCGGGTTCAGCCAGTATTTGTTTATCATAAAACCAATAGATAACAAATCTTTTATGCCTTTAGTTTATATCTGTTTATTTTAGCATTACCATTGATAACATTCAAATATGCTGTTAGATAAATTTAAAGGCTACATTCTTGCAAACAATCTTTTTCAGCCAGAAGACAGGCTATTGCTGGCCGTTAGCGGAGGAGTAGATTCTGTGGTGCTTTGTGAACTCTGCCGGCAGGCTGGTCACGATTTTGTAATAGCGCATTGCAATTTTCAATTAAGAGGAGCGGAGAGTGACCGGGATGAAGCTTTTGTAAAAAGCCTTGCACAAAAATATGGTGTGGAGGTGCTGGTAAAAAAATTTGATACAAATCAAATTGCAACACAGGAAAAAAAATCAATCGAAACAGCCGCCAGGGATTTACGTTACCAGTGGTTTTACGAACTGGTCAGCCAATCAACTGATCAGCCAATCAAATTCATCCTTACAGCCCACCATGCAGACGACAATATTGAAACAGCCGTGATGAATTTTTTCAGGGGCACTGGTATTGCAGGCGTAAGAGGCATGTTGCCAAAGCAGGGGAAGATTATCCGTCCATTATTATTTGCAAGAAGAAATGAGCTGGAAGATTTTGTACGCAAAAATCAATTGGCATTTGTAACAGATTCCACCAATGCTGAAAATAATTATACCCGTAATTTTTTTAGGAATGAAATCATCCCTTTGGTAACAAAAAATTTTCCGGAAGCAGAAAAAAATGTGCTGAATAATATCCAGCGGTTCAGAGAAACTGAAATAATATACCAGCAATCAATAGTGCAGCAAAGGAAAAAATTACTGGAGCAAAAAGGAAATGAATTCCACATTCCTGTATTGAAATTATTAAAGACAGCAACGCTGGCTACCGTGGTTTATGAAATTATTAAAGACTTTAATTTTACTGCTCATCAAACAGATGAGGCAATTGCGTTATTAAAAAGTGACACAGGAAAATACATCCGTTCATCTACTCACCGCATTATAAAAAACCGCCACTGGCTCATCATCACACCCAATCAAACAACCGAAGCACAAAATATTTTAATTGAAGACGGCGATCAAAATATTTCTTTTGAAGCAGGTGTGCTGCAAATCGAAAAGCATTCAACATCCAGCATTCAACAGTCGGCATTGATTGCTCAACTGGATGTTGCTCAAATAAAATTCCCTTTACTCCTCCGCAAGTGGAAGCAGGGCGATTATTTTTATCCATTGGGAATGCAGAAGAAAAAGAAACTCAGCCGTTTTTTTATTGATCAAAAATTATCACTCACACAAAAAGAAAATGCCTGGGTGATAGAGATGGACAAGAAAATAATTTGGGTAGTAGGAATGCGTATTGATGATCGTTTTAAAATAACCGGCAATACCAAACAGTTGCTCAGCCTAACATTCAAAGGGTAATATTTTCCCGATAGATTGTAACTGCCGCATAAAATTTTCAAACACATTCATCCTGGCAAGTGCAATGCAAAGAATTAAAGTAAATGCTACACCAAATGCAGCTCCCCAAAAGTGTGCAGAATGGTTGACATTGCCCCCTCCTTTTTTATCCAGGTAAGCAGAGATGGCCAGGTACAAAATACCAAAAAAATAGCCCGGGATATCAACAGGTATAAACATGATATTGATGGGAAGCTGCGGCAGTAAAGTAATACCGGCAAATACAACTGCAGAAACAGCGCCGGATGCACCTAGGCTCCTGTAATGATAGTTGTCTTTATTTTTTTGATAAGTTGGCAATGTTGCCACCACCAATGCAGCAAGATACATCAGCAGGTAATAAAGTTTCCCCATTGAACCAAATAGACATTCTAAAGAAAATATTTTTTCTACTGCACTGCCAAAAGAATACAGCGCAATCATATTAAATGCAAGATGTGCAACATCCGCATGTAAAAAACCATGAGTAATGAAACGGTAATATTGATTCCTGCTGCTGATGGCAGGTGGATAAAAAATAAGGTCGTTCATTAATTTGCTGTTGGTAAAAGCCGGAATAGAAACTGCACAATTAGCAAGTACCAATATTAAGGTGATCGATAAAGTCATGGATTGTTTTTAGCAAGATAGTTATTGATGATGATATTTTTCATTGCGTATAATACTGCATGCCCGGTACACCTGTTCTGCCAAAATTAATCGTACTAACTGGTGAGGAAAAACTAATTGAGATAAACTCCATTTGTAATTTGCTCTTTGTATTACCTCTTCACTTACACCATAAGCACCACCAATTAAAAACACCACATTCTTCAAACTTTCATTGGCTCTCGACTGAATGAATTGTGCAAAGCCCTCACTGCTCAGTTGCTTGCCCTTTTCATCCAGCAGTACCAGGTAATCCTCTTTTTGTAATGTTTGCAGGATCAGCTCACCTTCTTTTTTCTTTAATTCAGTTTCGCCTAAAGCACCTGCATTTTTAGGCATGGGTATTATCTGCCATTCAACCGGGTAATAGTTACTGATACGTTTGGTGAACATCTCAACGCCTTCTTTCACAAAAGGCTCATGAGCTTTGCCGATAACCCTGAATATTAACTTCATGCAAATGTTTATTTGGCAAAAATGCACAAAGAGTTGGGATGAATAAAATAAATCTCTATTTTTGCCATCCGGTAAAAAGGAAATGGCTGCGTAGCTCAACTGAATAGAGCATCTGACTACGGATCAGAAGGTTTTAGGTTTGAATCCTAACGCGGTCACGAAGGCTCAAATTATTTTGAGCCTTTTTTAATGCTTAATTAATTATTATAAGTTTGTATTGATGAATAATGAGAAAACATACTGGCGTAAATG
>JANMJU010000009.1:0-68979 GCA_031371545.1 Chitinophagaceae bacterium | reverse complement strand
AATGATAATGCCGGCAAAATTTGGGATGCTATTTTTGAAGCAGGTAAAGCGGCCGGGATCAAACCAATTGGCTTGGGGGCAAGAGATACATTGAGATTGGAAATGGGCTTTTGTTTGTATGGCAATGATATTGATGATACTTCTTCGCCATTGGATGCAGGCCTAGGCTGGATTACCAAATTCACGAAAGACTTTACCAACCGGGCTTATTTTGAAAAACAAAAAACCAGCGGCGTCACAAAAAAACTGGTAGGTTTTGAAATGCAGGAAAAAGGAATTGCCCGGCACGATTATGTTATAAAAGATTTTGAAGGAAATGTGATTGGCAAAGTTACTTCCGGCACACAGTCACCTTCGTTGGGCAAGGCGGTAGGCATGGGCTATGTAGATACAAAGTTTGCAGCGATGGACAGTGAAATATTTATCAGCATCCGCAATACTTTACTAAAAGCGAAGGTGGTGAAAATACCATTTGCTTAATGGATAATTTAATGGATAATTATTCCATTATCAATTCAATACATGACAACGATTCATTTAACCACATTAATAGCTGCTCCCATTGAACGGGTTTTTGATTTAAGCCGTAGTGTGAACCTGCACAAAATTTCTACAGCCCATACACATGAACGGGCAATTGATGGTGTGATGAACGGCCTGATGAATGAAGGGGAAACAGTAACCTGGCAGGCAAAACATTTATACAAAGAAAGAAAATTCACTTCCCGGATAACAGCAATGACAAGGCCGGATTTTTTTACAGATGAAATGGTAAAGGGAGATTTTAAAAGTTTCAAACATGGCCATCATTTTAAAGCAATTGATAACGGAACTATTATGATTGACCTGGTGGAGTTTGAAAGTCCTTATGGGTTAATTGGTAAATTGATGAATCAGTTTTACCTGAAAAATTACCTGGAAAATTTACTGCTGATAAGAAATAATGTGATAAAAAAATATGCTGAAACCAACAAGTGGAAAGCGATATTGATAAACTAACAACTGCCAATGAGTAATACAAAACCATCTTTATATACTTCTCTCTCTCCCGCCCTGCTGCACCTCTACGATGTAAGCAGCAGCATTGTTGTAATCATTGATGTGCTGAGGGCTACTTCCACCATTGCTACTGCATTGCATAACGGTGCTAAACAAATTATTCCTGTGGATAGTGTGGCAGAATGTATTCGTTTGGGAAAACAAATTGATGGCATTACTGCCGGAGAAAGAGATGGCAAAGTAGCCGAAGGGCTGGAATACGGTAACTCTCCTTTTGAATACCCGGCATCTTTTATTAAAGACAAAACATTGGTGCTTACCACCACCAACGGTACCAAACTTTTGCACATGGCTTTGGATAAATGTGCCAAAGGAATTATCACCGGCTCCTTTCCAAATATTTCTGCCGTGTGTGATTATTTGATTGCACAAAACCAGCCGGTCATCCTTGGCTGTGCTGCATGGAAAGACCGGGTGAATATCGAAGACACTTTATTTGCCGGTGCTGTTATCAGCAGGATAAAAAATCATTTTGATATTAACTGCGATGCCTCTGCAATGGCCGAAACGATGTATGCCAATGCAAAAGAAGATTTGTATGAATTTATGAAAAGTAAAAACGCTTCTCATTATCACCGCCTCACCAATTATGGTTTGGAAAAAGATATCCGTTATTGTTTGACAGCCGATGTAGCAAATGTACTGTGTGTATTTGAGGATGGTAAGCTGATTGCTGCCAACAGGTAAAAAGAAATTGCCAAAGGAAGTCAGTTTTTTAAAACTTCACTCCCTTCATCAATCACCGCCACTTTTATTTCTTCATAAAACTTTGCATTTTCCATTCAACCCTCACTTATTTTCCTTTACTTTTGCAAATTGCCTTTTTCTCAACCCCCATACCGTTAAGAAAAAGGGTATCATCAATCGTACATCGAAAAATCATACATCACTTTGGCTCTATCGCATTTAATCAAATACGTTTACAATACCGGATCCGATGAGGTTATCCGCAGGGGAAAAAAAATTCATGCCTCCGGTTATGTAGAGCTGGCAGAACATGACGACCTCATGAACTCCGCTATCTTCAGGGTGAGAGATGATACTTACAGCACTTATTACCGGGTGGGCATTCAGCAATACAATGATCCAAAAACATTGTCCATGCGTTGCAGCTGTCCTTACAACCTTGGCGACATCTGCCGGCATGAAGCAGCCGCACTGTTTCAGTTGCAGGAACTGATAGATAAAAATATGCTGGGCAGCAGCAACCTGCGCTATAACCAGATGCACACCATTGCCAAGATGAAGCACATCGACATCAAAGTAATTCGTGTACTCTGTTCTCCAGAAATGTACGATGCTGCTGAAGAATTAATAACGGCAGGAAAAGTAAACATCATCGTAGCTGCCAACGAACGGGTGGAGGCTTCTGTAGAAGAAGATGGAAATCCCTATGCAGTAGTGGTGCAAAAAAATGATGAACGCAACTTTGATACTTCCTGCCGCTGTGGTGAAGAAGGGCATCCGCTCTGTATTCACAAAGTAGCTGTATTGCAAAAATTATTTCATAGTTATGGTCCGTATTATTTCGACAGCATCCGCAACTGGGACAAAGAAAAAAATAAATTACTCCAGATTTATGGCTACAGTTTAGAAGATGACATTGCCGGTAAATTTGAATTTATTTATAAAGACGGAAAGCCTTTTTTAAAACTGCTTGATCTCAACATTAAACGGGTAGCCGCTGTAGCACCCGTTTCCAGGCCTGCTTATATGCAGGATCTGCCCGCCGCAAAAACAGATACAGCTGTAGAAGAGCAGGAACCGGTACCAACAAAAAGACTGGGACTGGTATTTAATTTTAACGCTGATGCTTACCCCTATTTTGTGGCAGATGCCATCCAGGGAGATTATGATAATGGCAACAAAAAATTTCTGGGTAAGACAGAAAAACTAGACCTCACAAAATATGTAAATACAGAGCCATTTAGTGAAGATGATAAAATGCTGCTGCAGCAGATTAGGAAATTGCAGGCACCAGAAATAAATAAATACCTCAACCGCAATTCGCCTTTCAGTGGTATCTGGGAAAATATTATTCACACCGAAGGCGATGAGTTGCCGGAAGAAACCAAATCCTTGATTACCGAATACCTGCAGCCAAAGCTGAAAAAGATTTTTGAAGAACAGGCTGGTAATCCTTTTATATTTTACCTGCCGGAAAAAAAATCATTTCGTACAGACAACCTCGTGGAAGTAAGCCTGGGAGAAAATTTTATCAGCCCACAATTTAAGATCACTGCACAAAACAACCATTTTGAATTGCAATGCCGTTTTAAGATCAATGGTGCAGAGCAGCCGGTAACAGACAATGAATGCAACAACAGCATCTTGTTTTTATACAACCATGTTTTTTACTTGTGGCAAAAACCGGAAGATGCTTTGCAGGCGGAAAAATTTATTAAAAACGGCAATGTAAAACTCAGCAAAGAAAACTGGTCGGCACAGATGCAGAAAACCATCCTGCCCCTTACAAAGGAATACCAGGTAGAGTTTGATAAAAGCCTGGTGAAAGAAATAAAGAGCGGTGAGCCGGAAGCAAAAGTAATGTTGCAGGAAAAAGGCGACTACCTTGTTTTTCAACCGGTGTTTTCTTACAAAGGGTTTGAAACAAAACCAAATGATAAAGAAACCATCACCCTGCCGGATGGCGATAAAATATTAATTGTTCACCGCAATAAAGAAGCGGAGCAAAAATTCATTTCTTCGCTGGAGGCACTGCACTCCCATTTTATAAAACCGCAGGAAGGCAACAGTCTTATACTGAAAGGTGCCGACGTGTTACGCAATAACTGGTTCTTTTTATTTGTGGATGCCATGAAGGAAGCCAAAGTGCCGGTGTATGGTTTTGAGGCATTACGCAATTTCCGTTTCAACACGGCGAGGCCATCCACCCACATCCATGTAAGCAGCGGACTGGATTGGTTTGATGCCAAAGTGGAAATTGATTTTGAAGGCCAACGGGTGGGTATAGCCGATATTAAAAGAGCATTAACCGCCAAGCAATCTTTTGTGCAGTTAGGCGATGGTACACTCGGTATTTTACCAGATGAATGGCTGAAAAGATATTCGCTGCTGTTTAAAGTAGGCGATGGCAAAAGTGATAAACTACGCTTATCAAAATATCACATGAGTGTGATAGATGAGCTGTACGAAAACAGGGATGCCACAGAAATGAGCTTTAATCTGGATGAAAAATATGAACGGCTGAGGGAGTTTAAAAATATACCGGAAATAGAAGCCCCACTTGGGTTACAGCCTATTTTAAGGCCTTATCAAACTGCAGGCTACCAGTGGCTGAGTTACCTGAATGATGTAGGCTGGGGTGGCATCCTGGCAGATGATATGGGTTTAGGTAAAACGGTACAGGCCCTGGCCATGCTGGAATATTACAAATCAAAAGAAGGGGGGATTAAAGCAATTGTTGTTTGCCCAACTACATTGATTTATAATTGGGAAAATGAATTAAAAAAATTCACACCTTCGCTTACCTGGCGTATCCATCATGGCAGCATGCGTACCAGGGATGTTGCCGAATTGCAAAGTGCCAATGTTATCATTACCACCTACGGCACTTTACGCAGCGACATACAGGTGCTGCTGAAAATAAATTATGATTATGTGGTGCTGGATGAAAGCCAGGCGATAAAAAACCCGGCATCAAAAGTTACCAAAGCTGCCTGCCTGCTGAATGCAAAAAATCGTGTGTGCATGAGCGGTACACCGTTGCAGAATAACACGTTTGATATTTTTGCCCAAATGAATTTCCTAAACCCCGGCCTTCTGGGAAGCATGGAATTTTTCAGGAATGAATTTGCTACACCAATAGATAAATTTGGCGAACAGGAACAGAAAGACCACCTGCGGAAACTGCTGTTCCCATTTATATTGAGGCGTACCAAAGAACAGGTGGCCAAAGACCTTCCCGAAAAAACGGAAACCATTTTGTTTTGCGAAATGGATCCGGAGCAAAGAAAAATTTACGACGCTTACCGCAACAGTTACCGGGACAAGATTATGGGTACCATTGACCAGCAGGGCATTGATAAATCGCAGCTCACCATTTTGCAGGGCCTCATGAAACTGCGGCAGATTTGTGACAGCCCTGCTATTTTGAATGAAGAAGAAAAATATCCAAACCACAGCATTAAACTGGATGAACTGACGAGGGAGATAACAGAAAATATTGGCGAACACAAGGCGCTGATCTTTTCACAGTTTCTGGGTATGCTGGCATTGATAAAGGCAAAGCTGGAAGAAGAAGGGATTGCATACGAATATTTTGATGGCAGTACTAATATTAACGACCGCCAAAGAGCGATTGATAATTTTCAAAATGGTGATAAGAGCAGGGTGTTCCTCATTTCATTAAAAGCGGGTGGTGTGGGTCTCAACCTTACAGCAGCAGATTATGTTTACATTGTAGATCCCTGGTGGAACCCGGCTGTAGAGCAACAGGCTATTGACCGGACACACCGTATTGGCCAGACAAAAAATATCTTTGCCTACCGAATGATTTGTATCGATACCATCGAAGATAAAATTTTACAACTGCAGGAACGCAAGCGTAAACTTGCCAGTGAACTGATCAGTGATGATGCTAATTTTGTGAAGGCACTTAGTAAAGCAGATGTGGAATATTTGTTTAGTTAGTTATTAATATTGAATTTCTAAACTACTTGCAAAAATGAAAAGTTTATTTGACAAACCAACCTACGAAGAAATTATCAGCAGGCTCAATAACCTCACACCCCAATCTCAGCGGCAATGGGGTAAGATGGACGCAGCACAAATGCTGGCTCATTGCAAAGTTGCTTTTATGGTGCCATTAAATGAAAAAAAATTGCCCCGTGCATTTGTAGGGATATTGCTCGGATGGATGTTTAAAAAAAAGCTGTACAACGACGAACCCTGGAAACAAAACCTGCCGACTTCTCCTCAATTTATAATAAAAGACGAACGCAATTTTGAAAGAGAAAAGCAAGCGCTAACAGCACTTGTTACTGAATTTTATACGAAAGGGCCTGATAAAGTAGGCAACCATCCACATCCTTTTTTTGGCACTTACACCAAAGAGCAATGGGGAAAAAGCATGTACAAACACATAGACCATCACCTTGTACAGTTTGGAGTGTAGGCCTTACTGATGTATACACAACACTGGTAAATGTGTATGGTAAAGCATCTCTTTTGAATGGCTGCGGCTGAATAATTTTTGGAGCAGCGTATGTTTTTTAGGAATCATAACAATCCAGTCCAGACCGGTTTCATCTGCATAGTTATTAAGTCCTTCCGTTACACTTTCAGATTCTATGCTGCTGTAAATTGGGGAAATTTCCTTAAACATTTCCTTTAAAGTAAAGCTTTCATAGATTGTATCGGTGGTAAAATTCTGGTTGTTAAAATCAACATTTACAATATGCAGCTCTGCATTAAAATCGGTTATCATTTTTTTCAATAAGTCTACTGGAGTATTTTTTTCTATCTGCTTGTAATCGCAGGCAAACCCTATTTTTCTTACCGGTGTAAAAGCAGCTTTTGGTGGTACAATCAGGATGGGATGCTTTAACAGGTGCATCAGTTTAACCGTATTGCTGCCTACAATCAATTTAGTCAAAGCATCTTTTCCCGAAAGGCCGATTACAACCAGGTCGGGATTTGCTGTTTCGCAAAGCGCTACCATTCCTTCTGTAAACGGAGCCAGTTCTGACATTATTTTAATAGTTACTTTGCTTCTGAGTTTATCCTGCAAAGCATCTTTTACCAACTGCAATTCATGATCTGCAGCCCGTTGTGTTTCGGCAATATCAAAAGCCTGGTAGGTAATTTCAGCAATCGCCACAGGCACTTCGTAAGCATGGTACAGCAATATTTCAGCATTATAAAAAATAGCCAGATTACCGGCAAATTCAGCTGCATTTTCTGAAGCAGTAGAAAAATCTACGGGGACGATTATTTTTTTCATGATTGTTTTTTTAATTGTTAATAATGCTAAACACAAAATATTTTCTTATTGATGCCGGCCTTACATCTGATGACGCTGTTCATAGAAAACCAGACAGGCCCGGTAAAGAGAAAAAAAATGTGATCTTCAAACAAAATAGAAATTTATTTCCAAACGTACTAGCGTACGGTATTTTATTTATCCGAAAAAGAAAGACGGAAGGTGTTTATTTAATTCATGGCAAGCAATGCTTTGACGGCTCCAGGTTTGCTTTGCATTTTAAAATCGGGTAACCACGCCCAATAAAATCTATTACCGGTGCTATTTAATGGAGTTTAATCAGCCTGTTCACCGCCTCTTCCACCGTTTGTTCTTTTTTTACAAAACAAAAACGCAGCACTTTATTGTCTGTTTCTTCTTTATAAAAAACAGCCGTTGGTATAGTGGCCACACCATATTCTTTGGTAAGCCGGATGGCAAAATCTTTTTCTGATTCGTTACTTATACCTGCGTAACTGTACAGCTGAAAATAACTTCCATAAGAGGGTAGGGCTTTAAATTTTGTTTGACGCATCAGTTGCTGAAAGTAATCCCTCTTTTGCTGTACTTCTTTACCAAGATTAAGGTAATGTTCCCTTTGCTGAATAAACGCTGCCAGTGCATATTGTATGGGGCTGTTGCAGCTAAAGCAATTGAACTGGTGCACTTTTCGGTATTCTTTCATCAGTGCTGGCAGGGCAATGCAGTAGCCCAGTTTCCAGCCGGTACAGTGATAGGTTTTGCCAAAAGAAAAACAAACAAAACTTCTTTCCAGCAGGTCGGGATACCTTAATATACTTTCGTGCTGTATGTTATCAAATATCAAGTGCTCATACACTTCATCACTTAAAATAAAAATGCCGGTATCTTTTACCACACTGCGTAATTGTTCAATATCATTGTTGCCTAATACACTTCCTGTTGGGTTATGAGGAGTGTTTAGCATAATCATTTTTGTTCTGGAAGAAATTTTTTGCCTTACTAAATCCCAGTCAATTGAATAATCTGGAAACGTTAGCGGAATTAAAACTGGGACAGCTCCGTTTATTTCAATATTGGGGAGATAGCTGTCAAAAGCAGGTTCAAAAACAATTACTTCATCACCCGGCTGCAGCACTGTAGTCAATGCGGTATAGATGGCATAAGTACCGCCGGGTGTAATGGTAATATCAGTATCAGGATTTATAACGGCATTGTACAGGTCTTCTACTTTTTGGGCTATCCGTTCCCGTAAAACTGGCAGGCCGCTCATGTGACTGTACTGGTTGTTGCCTTGCTGCATAGCTGTATTTACCAGGCTCACCAGTTCCTGATTCATCATAAAATCAGGAAAGCCCTGGCCAAGATTAACGGCATTATATTCTGCCGCCAAATTGCTCATGGTGGTAAAGATGGTGGTGCCAACATGCGGCAATTTACTGTGAATGGCTGGTGTCAAAACAGTTTGATTTATTGAAGATAATTGTCAGCTAAACTAACAAACTGTAATATAATTAAAAACCTTACAGCCATTATACGGATAGAGAAAGGGAAGGGTTTTTTCTTTGGAAGCGGAGAGAAAAAAATGGCCGCTTTACTGAAAAACGGGGACGATAAAAGATAAGCAGTAACGGGAAGCACCAGATTATTTTTGAAAGTATCCCGGTGGTGGCTTGAAAAATACGGGCATTTTTAGCAGGCACTTCGTTAATGATTCCGGTGGTGGCTGTGAGGCCATTACCAAACTGGTAACCAAGATTGGTGTAGTGGCGGGCATCATAATATTTTTTTAAGCTGTCATTTTGGTGGCTCCAGCTTGTCATCATCCGTTGTTCTTTTGTAATCCTGGGTTCCATATTGGCATCAAAAAAATACCAGTTATTTTCAATCATCACTTCCATTGCATAATGATGAGGAAACCCAACACTCCTGTAACTTATTTTTTTATTTCTCAATACCGCCATCATTACCAGTGCCTGTTGTGAGCAGGCCGCATTGCCTTGTAGTATAATTTTTTCAGGCTGCACTTTGCAGGCATAATCTTCCTTGATATATTTTCCGGCAAAAGCGGCCAGCCAGTTTTCATTTAAAGTAAAATGAGAAAACCCATGATAGAAGCGGTCTTCAATAGAAGTTTCTAATAGTTCCACATATTTAAAATCTGCAGGGCTTATTTTTTTTACAGCAGCAATACTGTCCACATAATTTTCTAATTTCTGAATATTATTGATATAAGAAAGGTGGGGATTAAAGCTTTCTTTATTATCATAAGATAAGGTAGGGTTGATGTCCTTATTAAACAAGTTGGGCAAAAAAAGCAGTACAGCAGCAATGACCAGCAGTATTTTTTGCATAATAAATTCTTTGATAACCGTAATAGAAAAAATGCAGTTATAGCATTTATATTAGCTATAACGAATAGTACAGGCAATTAGTATATGTGCTGAAGAAGGCCTCTGAAGCAGCTTACGTGGGAATAACTATTTAGTTTCTTTCAAAATGTAAGAAGCTATCGGCGTTACATTCACATTCAGGTTGTCGAGGATGAACAGCATAATTGCCGCAATCATAATAAAGGGCGAAAGGATGAAATAGTAGCCCCTGCGAATTTTATTCATATAGGTTGGCTCTACAAAGGTTTGGTTTACTTTATAAGGGTAGATTTATAACGATAATTTTTTATGATTAGTATGGTGAACTGAAAATGGTTGATGACTACACTTTAAAAATACTCCATTTATTTTCATAGTCAATGCACAGTTAGTAAATGGTTTTTTTCTCTGCATTAGGCTAAAGGTATTTATCCCCTTTGTTTCTCCTCACTTCTGCTACATACTCTTTAATTTCCTGCTCCTTATCTTTTTTGCAGATCAGTAATACATCTTTTGTATCCACCACAATAAAATCATCGAGGCCCTGTAATAAAACTAATTTTTTATTATCCGCATGTACCATGTTTTTGGTAGCATCAATGATGATTACATTGCTGCCGGCAACAGCATTTTCAAGATAGTCTTTCTCCAGGTTTTCGTAAGCGCTTGCCCAGGTACCCAAGTCGCTCCAGCCAAAAGAGGCAGGGATGATATACACGTTATCTGCTTTTTCCATTACACCATAATCAATAGAAATATTGACACACTGCGGATAAATCCTTTCAATCGCTTCTTCTTCGGCGGATGTATTAAAATAATTTTTTTCTGTGTCAAACACGTCATGCATTTCTGGTAAAAATTTTTCAAAAGCATGAATAATATTTTTTACCTGCCATACAAATATGCCGGCATTCCACAAAAAATCACCACTGGATAAAAATGTTTTTGCCAGCTCCAGGTCTGGTTTTTCGGTAAAGGTTTTTACTTTATATACATTATCGCTTACGGGTTGCTGGTCGTATTGTATATAGCCATACCCTGTGTTGGGGTGTGTGGGTTTTATACCCAGCGTTACCAGGGCTTTAATATGAGATGTAAAATCAAGAGCGTTGAGGCATACTTCTTTAAAAGTTTCTGCTTCCAGGATGACATGATCGGCCGGGGCACAAATCAAATTAGCGTCGGGGTTTAGCTGCCTTAGTTTGTAAGAAATATAGGCTATACAGGGAGCGGTGTTTTTTCGGGAAGGTTCAGATAAAATATTTCCTACGGGTAATCCCGGCAATTGTGCCGCCACAATATCTTTATATTGTTCTGAGGTTACGATAAAGATATTTTCTTTTGGTATAAACAGGGTGAACCTGTCAAAAGTAGCTTGTATTAATGTACGGCCCGTATTTAAGATATCTAAAAACTGTTTGGGAAAATCTGTTCGGCTCATTGGCCAAAACCTGCTGCCAATGCCGCCGGCCATGATGGCTACATAATTATTTTTATTCATACTCCAGCTACAATTTTTAGAATGCTTTTGTGAAGAAAGTGGCCGGCAAAAAAAACTTGACCATCCCTCCTGTGCATATTATTTTCAAATGTACCATCAACGCCAACAGCTTCAATACAGGTAAAATGTAAGCGGTGTTAATTACAGATATGTAAGCTACAAACCTACTTTAAATCATTCACAACTCAAAGAGTTTGCTTATTGCTGCAAAACTATTTCCTGTTTGCAAAAAAATGTTTAACTTAAACAACGTTATACAAAAGGTAACACAGCATTTGACGGCACATTCAAGTATCTTTACAAGATGTGCAATTGACAAATAAGTAAAATGCTATTTTACCAAAAATCAATTTGTCAACTGTATTTTTTTTAATATTTAGAGAAGGAAAAGAAAGCCATGGCTACCGAAAAACCAAAAAAGAAGACTGGTACTGATAAAGCGATCAAAGCAACACCGGTTAAGAAATCATCAGTAAAAGCAATCAGCGAAAAGAAAAACCAAAACCTCACCTTACAACTGCAGCAGTATTTTGGATTTGATGGATTTAAAGATCCCCAGGAAGACATTATAAAAAACTTACTGGCAGGCAATGACACTTTTGTAATAATGCCTACCGGCGGTGGTAAAAGTTTATGTTACCAGTTGCCGGCAATGATCAGTGAAGGCTGTGCCATCATTGTATCTCCATTAATAGCATTAATGAAAAACCAGGTGGACCTGGTAAGAAGCTACAGCAGCCAGGATGATGTAGCCCATTTTTTAAACAGTTCACTCAATAAAGGTCAGCAAAAAATTGTAAAAGACGATCTTACTTCGGGCAAAACAAAATTGCTGTATGTAGCCCCTGAAACGCTGACCAAGGAAGAAAACATTGAATTTTTTAAAGACCTCCAGGTTTCTTTTTTTGCGGTGGATGAAGCCCACTGTATTTCAGAATGGGGCCACGACTTCAGGCCGGAATACCGCCGCCTGAGAGAAATGATGGAAATGATAAAACCGGAGGCTCCGATGATTGCATTAACCGCCACGGCTACCCCAAAAGTGCAAAGCGATATTTTACGCAACCTCGGCCTGCGTGACCCTAAAATATTTATCTCTTCTTTTAACAGGCCCAACCTGTACTACGAGATATTGCCCAAGATACAGAAGGAACAAACTGTAAAAAGTATTGTGCGTTTTGTAAGTCAGAACAAAGGTAAAAGCGGCATCATTTATACACTAAACAGGAAGACGACTGAAGAACTGGCAGAAATGCTGATGGCAAACGGTATTAAAGCAGTGGCGTACCATGCAGGTCTGGAAAGTAAATTAAGGGCAGAACGGCAGGATCTTTTTTTGAATGAAGATGTGCAGGTTATAGTGGCCACCATTGCATTCGGAATGGGTATTGATAAACCCGATGTACGTTTTGTAATACATTTCAATATTCCCAAATCAATAGAAAATTATTACCAGGAAACCGGCAGGGCTGGCAGGGATGGAATGGAAGGAAAATGTCTTTTGTATTACTCTCATAAAGATGTAGCCAAGCTGGAACACCTGATGAGAGATAAGCCATTAAGCGAAAGAGAAGTAGGAGCACAACTGATAAATGAAATGGTGTCTTATGCCGAAGGTGCAGTGTGCCGCAGAAAAATTTTGCTCAATTATTTTGGTGAAGATTATGATACGAAGCAATGCACCAAGATGTGTGACAATTGCAACAATCCTAAAGAATTGATTGAAGCAAAAACGGAAGCTCAGCAGGCACTCCTTGTAATAAAAGGCCTGGAAGAACAGTTTACCATGAGTTATCTGATGCACATACTGAGAGGTAAACCAAATACACAGGTAAAAATGTTTCGCCACGATGAACGTGATTTCTTTGGCATTGGAAAGGATAAAGATGAACACTTCTGGAATTCTTTAATGCGGCAGATGATACTGGAAGGGCTGATAAAAAAAGATATTGAAGAATACGGCGTATTGAAGTTTGCAAAAAAGGGAGAAGCATTTTTAAAGAAGCCTGTTTCCTTTAAAATAGTGCTGAATAATTTATTTGAAGGAGCTGATGCTGATGATGAAGAATCAGGAGCAGGCAATGCTGCGACTGCAGCCACTGATGAAACGTTGATGGAGATGCTGAAAGACCTTCGTAAAAAAGTAGCTAAAGAAAAGAACCTTCCTCCCTTTGTTATTTTTTTAGAAAGCAGCATGGAAGACATGGCCACCTTATATCCTACCACGATAGAAGAACTGGAAAAATGCCAGGGCATAAGCAAAGGAAAGGCAATGCGCTATGGTAAAAAATTTGTAGAGCTGATAGCCAGTTATGTAGAAGAAAATAATATTGAACGGCCAGATGATTTTGTAATGAAAGGTGTGGTAAACAGGAATAACAATAAAATTTTTATCATTCAAAATGTAGATAAAAAAATTCCGCTGGAAACAATTGCCAAAACAAAAGACCTTAAAATAGATGAACTGCTGGAAGAGATGGAGACCATTGTAGCCAGTGGCACCAAACTAAACCTGGATTATGCCATTGATGAACTGGTGGATGAATATGAGCAGGAAGAAATTATAGATTATTTTAAATCCTGCGAAACCAGCAGCCTGCAAATAGCCCAGGAAGAACTGGCTGACAGCAGCTTTACCTGGGAGCAGTTAAAAATAATGCGGATTAAATTTTTGAGTGTGTATGGGAATTAGAGGCAATGGGTAATAGGCAATAGGCAATAGGTGATGATCCTTGGTTTGAAAACAATAAATTTCGTCAAACTAAATACATTCATATAAAAGCCTCTTCTGCAAAAAGGGGCTTTTATTTTAGATAACATTTAATTAATCAACAAATATTCCGTTGAGGCGTATTTATAAAAAGAAAAAAATATGACAACAATAAATGCGTATGCTGCACAAAATGAAAGCAGCCCTTTAGCCCCTTTTAATTTTGAAAGAAGAGAGGTTGGTGCACACGATGTTCAAATAGATATCCTGTATTGTGGGGTATGCCACTCCGATATTCACCAAGCCCGTAATGAATGGGGTGGTTCTATTTTCCCGATGGTTCCCGGTCATGAAATTGTTGGCCGTATTATCAAAGTGGGTGACCATGTAAAAAATTTCAAAGTAGGTGAACTGGCCGGTGTTGGCTGTTTTGTTGACAGCTGCCGTACCTGCCCAAGCTGCATTGCCGGTGATGAACAATATTGTGATAACGGAATGGTAGGCACTTACAATGGAAGGGATAAAGAAGGCCAGCCAACTTATGGTGGCTACAGCACACAAATAGTGGTGGATGAAAAATACACCCTGCATGTTGCAGAAAATTTGCCCATTGAAGGAGTAGGTCCTTTGCTTTGTGCTGGCATTACTACCTGGTCTCCGCTTCGCCACTGGAATATTGGAAAAGGGCATAAAGTTGCCATAGTTGGCCTTGGCGGCCTTGGCCACATGGGGGTAAAATTTGCAGCTTCTTTTGGTGCAGAAGTTACCGTACTCAGCACATCCAAATCAAAACATCATGATGCCCTTGCATTGGGAGCCCATCATTTTGCAGTAACCAAAGATGAAGCAACAATGAAAAGCCTGGCCGGTACATTTGATTTTATTTTAAATACGGTATCTGCCCAGCATGATTACAATGCCTACCTCAGCCTGCTGAACCTGAATGGCACGATGGTGGTAGTGGGTGTGCCGCCACAACCTACAGCTGTACATGCTTTCAGCCTGATTATGAAACGCCGTTCGCTGGCAGGTTCCTTAATTGGCGGCATCAAAGAAACACAGGAAATGCTGGACTATTGTGCCGAACACAATATTGTGTCGGATGTGGAAGTGATTAAAGCAGACTATATAAATGAAGCGTATGAAAGAATACTCAAGTCGGATGTGAAGTACCGTTTTGTAATAGACATTGCTTCTTTAAAGTAAGCACGGCAACAGTACTCATTTATTTCCTCCAATAATTTGATGGATTTGTTTGATGATTTTTAAATCAAAACTCCTATTTTTGCTGCCCCGAAACGAAATTCGTAATTCTTTATTCGAAGATCGGTATTCAGGATGGTGTGATAGCTCAGTTGGTAGAGCAATGGACTGAAAATCCATGTGTCGCCGGTTCAACCCCGGCTCGCACCACAAAAACCTTTGAGTTTAAAACTGGAAGGTTTTTTGTTTTAATGAGGTAAATTATAAAACAAAAAAACCACCCCAAAAGAGGCGGCTTTTAAACCAAATCCTGCTTATACCACCAAACTTATATCCATCCTTTCCAACGCATCAGCCCGGCACTGCCAACTAATGCAAAGCCAATCCAAAGAAATCCGGTAGCGGAACGGCTGTTATTTTCCTGGTCATTTTTTACCAATGGCAACAGGCTGGCATATTGTGCCTCGGCCACATCTTCTTCATCATTTTTTGCAGTGGCATCTTCCTGCCAGTTGTCAATATTTGTTCCGGTAAGGGCTGTCAGTTCCATCAGTTCTGCCTTTCTTCTTTTCTTTAAATCCTGTAAATATTTTTTTCCTGCAGCACAGGTAAAGTTGCCGGTGGCAGGATGAGTGATGACATATCTTGCCTGGAAAGTTTCTGTATTAGGTGTTACCTGGAACATCAGGTCCTGTGCAAACCGGTTTCGGTTGTAACGAAAATGCAGCCGGGTAAAATGTACATTTTTGCTGCCGTCTTCTACATCACTTTCATTGTTTACGTCACTGTAATCGCTCCAGTCTTTATTGAGCCACCATACACCACTCTGCACCAGGTCCTGCTCGGTAGGGGCAGTGGCAATGCAGGGATCGCAATGATAAAAATTTTGTGGGCTCACATCCCAGGCATATTCTAAAAAGGAAATACTCTCGGCTTCTTTTTTCCATTGGTTGGTAAAAAGATTGTTGTAAAAACTGCCAAAGTTTTTTTGTACAAACAGCGGCACTTTATTACCGGTAGGAATATTTACATTGCGGTAGTTGGTGCATTCAATTCTTCCCTTACGGGTAAAGGCATACACAATCAGGTCCTGGTCGCCATCAGCATTGGCCATGCCGAGCCGGATGGGCAGCATAAATTTCGGAGAGGTAAAACTGATTTGTATTGGCCGTAAAAAATTGCCGGCTAGTTTTTTCTTTTCCTGCTCATTTACTTTTACTACAAAAAATTTCAGGTTGCTTTTAATGTAGGGGTCAAGCACTTCTTCCGCCCCTTTTGGAATTTTGTAACCATTGCTGGTGAGCCATTCTTTTAAACCGCCACTTTCTTTAGCGCTTAAAATTAAAATATCGTATTCACCAACAATGTATTTGGCCTCTACTTTTACGCCCAGATCTTTCTTTCTTGCATTACCATATCCAACTACTACCACTTCGTCTAAAGATCCTTTAAAGGAATCCATTTTTTCATTTTCTCTGTAGGCTCCATCACAGGGGTTTTGATCCCAATATTCTACAAGCCTTGGTGCACTGTAATCATTCAACCTTTGAAACAAAGACTGGTCCACCACTTTCACATCACTCTTTTGCAGCACAACCGGCACCGGTACCACCATGGCAAAATCTTTGCTGTCGCCTTTAAAATCATTGTACATGGTAATCACATTGCGGTTGCCATCCCTCACTAAGATTACCTGGCTGGTTTTGTTTTTTAAAGTAGCATCGGCCTTGCTTACATAAAAGCCGCAAAAGGAATACAGGATTGGTGAAACGCCGATGATGGCTGCGATGATAATGAGTTTCTTTTTCATACTAAATGGTTTATTGATGCCCCAACCCCTGAAGGGGCTTTAGTGCTTTCTGGAAGTTTGGAGCTTTTGTTATTAAATCGGTTTAAGTAAAAACACTTTTTTATTTTCTTTGATTACGGTATTATTTTTCCATTCAAATCTTTTTGCTTTAAATAAATGATCCAGCAGCGGTATTAATGGCTGAGAAAATACCAGCACCCATACCGGAGTGCCATTCATGAATTTGAAAGTGGCCAGGTAAAATGCCATGCCTGCTATGGCTGCAGCCCAGGCTATTCTTGCAGCAGGATGATTGGGGGTGGTTTTAGGATCTGTAATCATAAAAAAAGAAAACAACAGCAGGCTGCCGGTGCTGATGGATTGTACAAAAAAATCAATTGGCCATTGCAGGTAAATAACCTGGCGTATAAACAGCAGGCCTGCATAGGTTAATAAAAAGGCAAGGCTGACATCTAATTTTTGAACACGGGTTACCACAATAAAACCAAGGCACAGCACGCCGAATAATATCACCGCACTGCTGCCCCATTGCCCCGGGCTGAACCATGCTTTACTGGTCAATAGTATAGTTGCAACAATGCCCAATGCACTTGGGTTAAAAATATGTTTGCCTTTATAACAGATAATATACTTTGACAAAATGGAAACAGCCGCTGCCAGTGCAGCCACATACCAGTAATTTGTTTTTAGCAGCAGGCTTAGCCCAAAAGATGAAATGAGTGTGGAAGGAAAACTAAATTGGAACCGCTGCAACAGAGGAATAAGCGCTGTACTCTTTTTTGGAATAATTATTTCACAAAAAAACTGTGCCGCAATGCTTACGCCAAAGTAGGTTGCATACAGCCACCAGTCAGCATTCCAGTGCAGGAAGAAAATACCGTAGCTTAAAAAAGCCAACTGAAAAATAATTTGAAAGTAACGAGCATCTTTAAAAATGGAACACTGCATGCTGGTTGATTTATTTCTTAGATGTAGCCATTTTAATTATTACATAAATGATTTTTAAATTTTTTTCTAAATGTGTTTTTTATAATTGTAAAAGCCGTAAACAAATATTACTTTGGGTAAAAAATAAACAGATGAAAAGAGTAACAGCAATTGGAGGAGTTTTTTTTAAATGCAAAAACCCGGATGCACAAATGGACTGGTACCATCAGCACCTCGGTATTGCTATGGACAAATACGGCACCAGCTTTCAATGGCGGCAGGCAGATGATAAAGAGAAAAAAGGACATACCGTATGGAGCCCTTTTAAAGAAGATTCTGATTATTTTGGCAAGCCATCGCAGCAATACATGATCAACTACCGGGTGGCTAATTTAGTGACATTGGTGGAGCAGTTAAAAAAAGAAGGCGTAACCATTGTGGATGAAATAGAAGAATTTGAATACGGCAAATTTGTACACATACTCGACCTGGAGGGAAACCAGGTAGAGCTATGGGAAGCCAATGATGAAGTGTATGAAAAGATGCTGAATGCAGTAACGAAATAATATTGCTTTTTAAAAGACCTTTTACTTTATAGGTTAATTGCAGGATACTCCAAATAATTAATTTATTAAATGAAAAAAATATTTGCCATCACTATTTATTGCAGCGTTGTTTATATGCTTTACTGTTGGTAAAAATTAGCCATCAGTTAGGGGCCAAACATTTTTAACCAACATTGATTCAAGGTATGTAAGCTGGCTAGATAAAAATTTATTAATCATAAAAATAAAAGATGAACAATGCCATCAGCTGGTTTGAAATACCGGCGACAGATTTAGCAAGGGCTACAAAATTTTACGAAACTATTTTCAGTACCACTTTAATACCGGTGGACATGCCCAATATTAAAATGCGGATGTTTCCCATTACCGATGTGCAGAATGGTATTGGCGGTGCAGTGGTTGACAGTGGCGGCTTTCATAAACCTTCGGCCACTGACGGGCCATTGATTTACTTAAATGGCAACCCCGATGTACAAAACATTTTAAACAAAGTAGAACTTGCCGGAGGTAAGGTTGTGGTACCCAAAACAGAAATCAGTGAGGCGTTTGGTTTTATGGCCATCATCATTGATACCGAAGGTAACAGGATAGGCCTGCACAGCATACCTCAATAAATTTAATATGGCTTACAATGAAAAAATGGTGGACAGGGTAAGAGAAATAATTGCGCTGACCCATGACAATGTAGAAGAGAAAAAAATGTTTTCCGGCATGTGCTTTATGGTTAATGATAAAATGTGTGTGGGTGTACGAGCTGATACTGTAATGGTGAGGATTGGTCCTGAAATATTTGAAGCAGCAATTAAAAAAGAGGGCTGCATGCCAATGGAGATGAAAGGAAAATTGATGAAAGGTTTTGTGTTTGTAAATGAAGAAACGCTGAAAACAACAAAGCAATTAAATTATTGGGTGCAGCTGGCATTGGAATATAATCCAACAGCGAAGTCATCCAAAAAGAAAAAATAATTTTATGCAATCAAAAGCAACCACAGTGGCAGCTTATTTAAAAGAACTGCCCGCCGAAAGAAAAGAGCCGATGGCAAAGCTGCGGAATGTGATACTTGAAAATTTACCTAAAGGGTTTAAAGAAGTCATGAGTTATGGAATGATTGGTTATGTAGTGCCACACAGTATTTATCCAGCCGGTTATCATTGCGATCCTAAACAGCCGCTGCCATTTCTGTGCATTGCATCTCAAAAAAATTTCATTGCTTTATACCATATGGGTGTTTATTTAGATCAAAAGTTATTGAAATGGTTTGTGGATGAATATGCAAAAGTGGTTCCCTCTAAACTGGATATGGGAAAAAGCTGTGTCCGTTTTAAAAAGCCGGAGCATATTCCATACAAATTGATTGGTGAGTTGTGCAGCAAAATAACTGTTGAGCAGTGGATTGAGAAGTATGAAAAGGTTTTGAAAGCAGGTAAAGCAGGGTAATTTTTTGACTGAAATAAAAAAACCTGGAGTCTGTTCCAGGTTTTTTATTTTGATATGCCTCGTCTATTTCTTTTTTGTAAGCACTATTTGCATGCTCTTAAATTCTTTGCCATCTTTTTCGGCGTATTGCGTTACTTCCTGTTTGTTTTCGTCAATAATTTTTACCGTTTCTCTTATGGTTGCCGATTTTCCTGTCATGGGGTCTGTCATTTTTCCTTTCAGGTTCATGGTTTTGGTGGCATCATCCCAGGTGCCTTCCATCACTACTACGCCGGTGCCCATATTATCTATCCAGGTATTTATAAAATATTTACCGCCATTATCCCAGGCCAAAGTGCCGATTCCTTCAAAAGGCATTCCGTTAAAATTACCACTGTGTTTAGATTCCTGGTAACGGCCGCCAAGTATCATTTTATTTACACAACTTGCCTCCATTTTTTGTTCTGGAGCTCCCGGAGCCATCCACATGGTAATGGTTTCATTCCATTCACCATCCCAGGTTGCCATCATTTTTTGCACATCAGAAGGGGTCATGTAATCCATCCATTTTTTCATTTCTTCCCGTGTTTGTGCTGTTGCGTTGATGGACAAAAATGCAAAAGCTACTACACATAAAATAGAGCGAACTTGTTTCATAAAAATAAATTTTTTGTACAAAATACGGTTTACAATTTACAGCGGCAAGCAATTTTTTTGAAAGCATTATAGCCACTTCTATTTTTCCATTTCTTCCAACACTGCCGTTATTCTTTCACTCAGCTCATCATAAGAAGTATAGCCTTTTGCCAGCAAATGAAATTTTGTTTCGCCTGTTTGCATCAGTACTGCCGGAAAAGCATCTGCCTGCAATTGTTTGCACAAAGCAAATTCGTAATAAGCCATTTCTTTATACTCATCGCTTTGCAGTTTTGTATAAAATGCTTCCGGCTGTATGCTGTATTTTTCCAGCAAATGAAGGTAAGCTTCATTATCATCAAGATCCCTGCCTTCATAGTTCAATGCATATTGCAGGTCGGATGCAAACTCCAGCTGCCGCTCTGGATAATATTCTTTAAAAATGCACAATACAATGGCTGGTTTTTCAGAATTCATCACCCAGTCGCTTAGTTCCGGATGATTGATATGCCACAAAAAATCTTCACCAAACTTTATACCGGTCAGTTCTTCCACTCTTTTGTAAGCAGTTTGTATGTAAGGGCCAATTTTTTCAATGGGCGCCACTGATTCTTCAATCATCATCCCGCCGCTCAACACTTCTATTGTCAATTCATTTTTAAAAGTATCAGCAATTTTTTTCATCACCGGGCTAAAGCCATAGCACCAGCCGCAGTAAGCATCGTAACAATAAATTAAAATTGGTTGCATCTTGTAAAGGTACTGTTTGACAGCGTGAGCGCTATTGCAGTTACTGAAAATTGTTTTTACATTTAATGGATGATCCTCCCTTTCAATCTTTAAATTATCACCTCATGCGGATTGCAACCTTCAACACCGAAAATTTATTTTCCAGGGCAAGGGTATTAAATTTTATCAACAATGCCGATGGAGATAAAACACTAAAACAAATTGCGGACTTGCAGACAGAACTGGCAAAGAAAGTATATGACAAAGCAGCCATACTAAAACTATATAATTCGCTAAAACAATATATTGAAATACAGGAAAACAGGGGCAAGTTATTTAAGCGGCAATCTTTTGCTATTAAAGGAGTGCAGGCAAATGGTGTAGATGACTGGGATGGCAGCATCCAGTTTAAAAGAGAGAAATTTACAGAAACCACCAGGATCAATACAGCAAAAGTGTTGAAAGCAATTGCAGCCGATGTACAATGCCTGGTGGAAGTGGAAAGCCGTGAAGTGATGCAAAACTTTAACAGCGATATGCTGGCAACAAAAAAATTCCCATTCAATATTTTAATTGATGGAAATGATGAAAGGGGAATTGATGTGGGCTTGTTTTCGAGATTCCCGATTAAGAATCTCCGTACACATATTTTTGATAAAGAAAAACCCGGCAGTAAAAATTTTCTTTTTAGCCGTGATTGTTTGGAAGTGGAACTGGAAGTTAAAAAAAATCAATCGCTGCATGTTTTATGTAATCATTTTAAAAGTAAAGGGTACAGTACTTCTTCAAAGGCAGCTGATGCCAGGCGTGCTTTACAGGCCAATACTGTAAAAGATATCCTTAAAAATAATTATGACCTCACTACGGACTGGGTGGTGGTGATTGGAGATTTTAATGATACGCCAGACTCAAAACCACTGCAGCAATTATTAAATACACAAAACCTTTTTGATGTGCTGCAATTAAAATTTAGTAACGACATTGACAAACGGTACACTTATTTTTTTAAGAAAAAAATACAGATAGATTATATACTGGTAAGCAAACCGCTTAAAGATTTGTTTGTGGATGCTGGCGTGGAAAGAAGGGGCATGTTTGAGCTGGATACTTTAAGCAATGGCGCCGAAAAAAGATTTGATACGGTAACGGCAATTTCCAATGCAGCATCCGACCATGCAGCGGTGTGGGCTGATTTTAAAATTTGACAGCATCATTATTCAAAAACAATCGTCTTGTTTTTATAAATCAACACCCGCTCTTCAAATACCAGTTGTAAGGCTTTTGCCAGTGCGGCAGTTTCAATTTCTTTGCCTGCCCGTATCATGTCCTGTGTGGTAAAGGAATGAGTGACCGGAATAATTTGCTGGGCAATGATGGGGCCTTCATCCAAATCGTTGGTTACAAAATGGGCCGTGGCGCCAATGAGTTTTACACCACGTTCGTAAGCCTGCCGGTATGGACTGGCACCAATAAAAGCCGGTAAAAAAGAATGGTGGATATTAATAACAGCATGAATAAATTTTTCAATAAAAGATGGAGATAAGATACGCATGAACTTTGCCAGCACTAAAAAATCTGGCGTATACTTTTCGATAACAGACAGCAGCTCCGATTCAAATGTTTCTTTGGTTTTGTTTTCATGTGGCACCAAATGAAATGGGATATCAAAGCGTTTGCAAACATCTTCCAGCACAGCATGATTGCCGATAACACAGGCAACAGCAGCACCCAGAGTTTTAAAATGATTGCGTATGAGAATGTCGCCAAGGCAATGATATTCTTTTGTAACCAGCACCACTACTCTTTTTTGCTGGGATGAATTCACAGTGATTTCTGTATCGGCAGGTAATACTGTTTTTAATTCTTGCTGTATCGGCAATGGATCATGCAATCCATCTACTGCAATGCGTACAAAAAAACGGCTGTCAACCGAATCCACATGTTCCCTCATCGATACAATATTGATGCCCCGTTTTGACAGTACCCCAGCAATATCGGCCACCAGACCAACACGGTCTTTACATTGAATGAGTATTACCATTTTTTAAAAAGTGGTTTTTAATAAATGCCGTCAATGGCAAATTTCAAAGTGTTCAATATTTACCACCCCTTAATGTGCCAGCAGCCAATTCTCTCCCACACCAATCTCTGCATCAGTCGGCACTCCATTGGGCAATACCAGTGCTGTTTGCATACATTCTAAAATAACAGGCTTAATAATTTCTATTTCATCTTTGTGAGCATCAAATACCAATTCATCATGCACCTGCAGCAGCATCTTTGATTTAAAATTATGTTGCTTAAAAGCAGCATGAATTTTTATCATGGCCATTTTTATCATGTCGGCTGCACTGCCCTGTATGGGTGAGTTGATGGCATTGCGTTCTGCAAAACCACGTACGGTAAAGTTGGCGGAGTTAATGTCTTTGAGCCAGCGTTTACGTCCCATCAGTGTTTCTACATAGCCGGTTTCTTTGGCAAAGTTGATGGTATCATCCATGTATTTTTGAATGTTAGGAAATTGCTTTTTATAGTTGTCAATAATTTCTTTTGCTTCTGTTCTTGAAATGCCGAGATTTTCTGCAAGGCCAAATGCACCCTGTCCGTAGATGATACCAAAGTTGACACTTTTGGCTTTGTACCGCATTTCTTTTGTTACATCTTTTTCTTCTACATTAAAAACTTTTGCTGCGGTAGCGGTATGAATATCTTTTCCTGTTTTAAATGCCTCACACATATTTACATCACCGCTGATGGCCGCTACAATGCGTAATTCAATTTGTGAATAATCCGCAGAAACCAGCAAATGATTTTCATCTCTTGGTATAAATGCTTTTCTTATTTCTCTTCCTCTTTCTGTTCGTACGGGGATGTTTTGCAAATTGGGATCAGTACTGCTGAGCCTGCCCGTAACCGCTACTGCCTGTGCATAAGAGGTATGTACCCTGCCTGTTTTTTTATTAATCATCAGTGGCAACGCATCTACATAAGTATTCTTTAGTTTGGTAAGTTCTCTAAAAGCTAAAATGTCATTACAGATTTTGTTGTTGACGGCCAGCTTTGCCAGTACATCTTCACCGGTGGCGTATTGGCCGGTCTTTGTTTTTTTTGCTTTAGTATCCAATTGTAATTTTTCAAACAGCACTTCGCCTAATTGTTTGGGTGATGCTAAATTGAAACGTACGCCTGCCTGTGCATACACACTTTCTTCATTTTGCTTTGCTTCTTTTTCCAGGATGGTGCTGTAGTCTTTCAAAAAACCTTCATCAATGCGGATGCCTTCAAACTCCATACCGGTCAGCACTTTCACCAAAGGATTTTCTACTTCATAAAAAACTTTTTCTACTGCTTTTGTTTTTAGCTGGGGAAGAAAAATATTTTTTAACTGCAATGTAATGTCTGCATCTTCTGCTGCATACTCTTTTATTTTTTCCAGTTCTACATCCCTCATATTGCCCTGGCCTTTTCCTTTTTTACCAATCAATTCTGTAATGGATACAGGCTGGTAACCCAAATATTTTGCACTTAGCATATCCATGCTCCGCTTGCCTTCCGGCTCTATTACATAATGTGCCAGCATGGTGTCAAAAATATTTCCTTTCAACTCAAAGCCGTACCATTTTAACATCAGCATATCGTATTTGATATTCTGTCCTACCCAGGTGATGTTGGTATTGTTGAATAATAGTTGAAAGTTGTTTAAGAGGTGAATACAGGTATCTCTGTCTGCAGGGCATGGTATGTAATAACCTTCGCCGGGCTTGAAAGAAAAACTTAAACCAACTAATTCTGCAGCATTGGCATCAAGACCGGTAGTTTCAGTATCAAAACAGATTTCGGATTGTTGCATTGCTGCATTGATAAATTGTTGAATTGATTTTACGTCATTCAGTAAAATATAATTGTGTGCTGTGTTGCTGATGTTTTTATCAGCCAGCATGGGGTTCTCTTCAGAACCGCCGTCGGGGTTTTCAACCGCCAACGGGGTTGCTGCTGCAGCCTGGTTTTCAGCCGGGCTGCCAAATAAATCCATCTGCGGACTGTCGCTTTTTGGTTTAGCTTTTTGAGTGCCGGTTGTTGATTGGCCATCATCTGTCTTTGGCCTCCATTCATCTGCCAATGCTCCAGCTTCCTCTCCCAGCAAGCGTTTTGTCAATGCCCGGAACTCCAGTTCTGCAAACACTTCCTTCAATAACTCTTTGTTCATTTCTTTTATCCTGAAGTCTTCTTCATGAAAAACAGCGGCTGGAATATTAGTAATAATCGTCGCCAGTTTTTTACTCATAATGGCATCTTCTTTTCCCATCCTTACTTTTTCTCCCAATGCTCCTTTTATATTTTCTGCATTGGCCAAAATATTTTCCAGTGTTTCATATTCTGCCAGCAACTTAGCTGCTGTTTTTTCTCCTACACCTTTTATCCCGGGGATATTATCTACAGCATCTCCCATCAATCCTAAAATATCTATCACCTGGCTCACATCTTTGATGCCCCATTTTTCACACACTTCTTTTGGCCCCATTATTTCAATGTTTCCTCCCTGGTAAGGCGGCTTATAGATCTTAATATTTTCAGAAACCAATTGCCCGTAATCTTTATCGGGTGTTACCATAAAAACTTCATAGCCTTCTTTCTCTGCCTGTTTGGCCAAAGCACCAATTACGTCATCTGCTTCGTATCCGTCAATGGCAATTACAGGAATGTTTAGGGCTTCAATAATCCGTTTGATATCTGGTACTGCCAATGAAATATCTTCCGGTGTTTCCTGGCGGTTGGCTTTGTAATCTGCAAAATCAGTATGGCGTTCTGTTGGTGCATGTGTATCGAAACATACGGCCATGTGTGTAGGCTTTTGGTTGTTGATTAAATCTATCAGTGTATTGGTAAACCCAAATTGGGCATTGGTATTTTTTCCTTTACTGGTAATCCGGGGGTTCCTGATTAACGCATAATAAGCCCTGAAAACAAGAGCATACGCATCTAATAAAAATAATTTTTTTTCCATGGGGGTAAAAATAGAAAGTAAAAAATCAAAAGTCAAAATTAAAAATGGCGTAGTTACCCAGTGAGCCCGGGTTTAAATCAATCCCAAAAAGATAAAAAGGCAGAAGGAAAATTATTTCCCCGCCTTTCATTTTTTTACTTTTTACATCAGAACCTAGTATCAATAAACAACGGCAACATTGCCCTCCAGGTAGGCCAGTCGTGTGTCCATTCATTTCCCCACACACTCAGTTCGTAGTTGATGCCTTTATTGTACAACACACCTGCAAAAGCACGGGCAGCATCCGGAGCTTCATATTCTCCCTCGCCAGTTAAAATATGAATGTGCTGGCTGCTGCGGATTTGTTCTAAAATATTATGGTCGGTTAAGTTGGGCAAGTAGTGCATGGGCGAATTGTAATATACCTGTTCATCAAAAAAGCCCTTGGTATATTCTGTAAGGTCGTACACACCGCTCATGGCAATTACACCATTGATAAGATCGGGGCGTTTTAAAAATAAATTCATGCTGTGCAAAGCACCTAAAGATGCCCCGGCAAGAATAATGGGTGTGTTCCAGGAAGTAGCATTTTTAATAAAGGGAATCACTTCGCTGTACACATACTCGTTGTATTGATTATGCTTAATAGCTTTGTGTTCGCCGAGCATTTCATTATTGAGCCAGCTTTCTTTGTTGATGCTGTCTATCGAAAACACCTTCATTTTGCCGGCTTCAATAAAAGTAGCTAATTGGTCAATCATTTGAAACCGTTCGTATTCTAAATAATCGGCACCGGCGGTGGGTACTAATAATAAAGCAAATCCATAAGTACCATAGGTAACAATGGGCATTTCCTTTTGCAGCGACGGGCTGAACCAGGAAGTAGTTGATCTGTCCATATAATAAATGTTAATGAAATAAGGTTTAAAGTACTAACAAAAATTAAGCTGGAGAAATTTTATATATTTGCTTTACAACAGTATCCGGACATACTCATTTAAAATAATATTATGAAGCTTAGATTATCATCCGCCCTTTTATTTTTTGCGGCTACTTTATTTTTTTCTTCCTGTGAAAAAGAATACAGTTTTGAGAATGGCGGAATACCCGGTAGTGGTGCTGCTGATTTTACATTGGGCGGCTCTCCTTCCACCTGTACGGGGTTTGTTACATCCGGAATATATACTGCTGGTACAGCCCTGATAGCTAGTAACACGGTAACATTTGATGTGACAGTTACTACCATTGGTTCTTACACCCTCACTACAGCTGCGGGAAATGGAGTTACTTTCAGTAAGACAGGGGACTTTACCACTACAGGTACACAAACCATTACTTTGGATGGTGCAGGCACTCCCGCTGCCGCCGGTAATTTTATTTACACCCTCACAAATGGCAGTGCTAACAATTGCAGCTATACCATAACAGTTGTACCTGCCGGCCCGGTTGCTACCGGTACATTAGATTGTACAGGGGTTACCACTGCGGGCACTTTTACACAAGGCATTGTTTTAAATTCCACTAATACTGTTTCTATACCGGTAACGGTTGCCACAGCAGGTTCTTATTCCATAACAACAACAGTAAATGGCGCTACTTTTTCTGGTGCAGGTGTGCTGGCAGCAGGGGCTCAAACCATTGTACTTACAGGGAGCGGAACACCGGCTAATTCAGGAGCCACTTTGTACCCGGTTAATTTTGGAGCAAGCAGTTGCAGTTTTTCAATAGATTTTTTACCTGGGGTAACACCGGCAACAGATTATTTACGGTGCAATATTGATGGAACGGCAACGACATTTAATGTAAACCTTACAGGTGTGGCTCCTGTAATCCCTCTGGGTTCTGGATTTTCTATTGATGGAGATCAATCATCAGCAAGTAATACAGCTTCCCTGTCATTAAACCTAAACAATCTTACAGGGGCAATTGCTACAGGCAACTACGATTTTCCAAGCCTGGTTCCTTTGTCAACAATTTTTTGTGTGCCAATTTATGATGATGGATCTGTTACCTGGAGTGAGTCTACAAATAGCCAACCCGGAACTTTTACGGTGATTGTTACCAGCAAAACAGCTAACAGAATTATTGGTACATTCAGCGGTACGCTGTATGGTGCAGATGGTGCCGGTCCTGCTGCTAAAATTTTTACAAATGGGGAATTTAGTATTCCATATTAATTACAAAAAATTAGATCAAAAAAAAATGGCAGAACGAAAGTCCTGCCATTTTTTATTATAACACCCCTTCTTTGATTTCCGTCCATAATTCACGGTAGCATTTGGCAGCATAGCTGCTGTTGGCAAATTCCATAATGGGTGCTTTGTGGATGCCCATTTTTTCTACATCACTCAGGTAAGGAATGTAGTTCTGAAAAAAACGTTTGTCTTTGTACAGTTCTTCCATTATTTCGTTGTGCAGGTTCTTCCGCAGATCGGCCATGGTAAAGAAGCACATCATCTTTCTAATATCAATGTCTTTTTCTTTAAAATAATCTTTTACCATGTGGTAAGTGCGGATGGACAGGGTAGTGGGGATCACCGGCATCAACACAATATCTGCGGCAGTAAAAATATTTTCACTCAAAGCGCTGAAGCCGGGAGGGCAATCAATAAATAGAAAATCGTATTCTTTATCCAGTTGTTTTAGTACGCCTTTCAGCCTATTTTTATTGCCCTTCATTTCTTCCAGCATAATGTCGGCACTCTTGCTGGAGTTGTCGGCCGGTATCACATCCATCAACTCAAAATCGGTGCTGAGTATGGCTGGCTCCAGGTCTGCATCTTTGGTAATCAGTTTTTTTATACCCGGATGTGTTTTGGGTTTGGCTTTGTAATAAAAGCTGGCAGATCCCTGTGGGTCAATATCCCAGAGCAGTGTCTTGTAGCCATCGGCGGCAGCTAAGTACGCAAGGTTTACGCAACTGGCGGTTTTGCCTACGCCGCCTTTTAGGTTGTAGAGAGCAATCGTGGTCATGATGAATGTTTAAAAGCTGTTTTACCAGGTAATTATTGTTTGCAATTCCGTTGAATCAATCTTTTTATATTCCCTGTACACTTCCTTGTACCTGCCTTCAGTTAATTTATAAGCAATTACGATATTGTCTTCCGGGTCAACAATAAAATATTCTTTAACTCCAAATTTTTCATACAGCTGAAGTTTTGCCCTTAAATCATAATATGCATTGGATGGAGAAAGTAATTCTATGATCAGATTTGGTGCACCATCAGCCCCGGCATCTGTAAGTATGGATAAATTGTTTTTTGAAACAAAATAAATGTCTGGCTGCACCACATTTTCATCATCTAAGTAAACATCCGAAGGAGCAATGTAGGCCTCCCCAACTTCATTATCCTTTAAATAATTTGCAATTATCCTGAAAATCTCACCAATTAGTTTTTGGTGAGTTCGGTTTGGCGATGGGGACATAATAAGTTTACCATTTATTAATTGATAAAGTGATCCTTCAGGAAGTAGTTGATAATCCCGGATAGTTTTTTTTTCTATGGTAACTGCGGTAGGCATTGCTAATCAAATATACAAAATGATTTTATTGTTTCTGCATTATTGCTTCATCCCTTCCAGCTCCTTCTGCAGCCGAAACATTTCATCTCTCAATCTTGCCGCTTCCATAAAGTCCATATCCTTTGCTGCTTTTTCCATTGATTTTTTGGTGGCCGCAATTTTCTTTTCCATTTTTGGTATGGTTAAATATTCTTCCTGCTCTTCGGCAGCAACTGTTATAATGTCTTCATCAGCGCCAATTGAATAAGGCCTTGAAGGGTCATAACCTTTTACATCCAGCACCGAACCCTGTGCAAAAATTTGTTCTTTACTTTTTACAATGGTGGTGGGGGTTATGTTGTGTTCAATATTGAAAGCAATTTGTTTTTCCCGGCGGCGCTGTGTTTCGTCAATTGTTTTTTGCATGCTCTCCGTCATCTTATCAGCATAAAAAATCACCAGGCCATCTACATTTCTTGCTGCCCTTCCGGCTGTTTGTGTAAGGCTTCTTTCATTGCGTAGAAAACCTTCTTTGTCTGCATCTAAAATGGCTACCAGCGAAACTTCCGGCAGGTCCAGCCCCTCCCTTAACAAATTCACACCAACCAACACATCAATAATTCCCAATCGCAATTCTCTTAAAATTTCCACTCTTTCCAGTGCATCCACTTCGCTGTGAATGTATTTGCTTTTGATGTTGATGCGGTGCAGGTATTTGTCCATTTCTTCAGCCATGCGTTTGGTCAATGTTGTTACCAGCACACGGTCGCCTTTGGTAATGCGTTTATCAATTTCATCCAGCAAATCATCAATTTGATTTACTGACGGACGGACTTCAATTGGCGGATCTAATAACCCGGTTGGACGTACAACCTGTTCTACCACTACGCCGCCTGTTTTCTCCAATTCAAATTCACTTGGTGTGGCACTTACAAAAATGGTTTGCCCAATCATGTTTTCAAATTCATGAAAATTTAATGGCCGGTTGTCTAATGCACTGGGCAATCGAAAACCGTAATCCACTAAAATTAATTTCCTGCTCCGGTCGCCGCCATACATGCCGCTTATTTGTGGTACGGTCTGGTGGCTCTCATCTAAAATGCAAATAAAATCTTTTGGAAAATAATCTAATAAACAGAAAGGCCTGGTGCCGGGTCTTCTCCTGTCAAAAAATCTTGAATAATTTTCAATGCCATTGCAATAGCCCAGTTCCCTTATCATTTCCAAATCATAATTCACTCTTTCACTCAGGCGTTGTGCTTCTATAAATTTGCCGCTGTTTTTAAAATATTCTACCTGTGCTGCCGTCTCATCCTGTATCTCATAAATCACCTGCTGCATGATGTCTTTTGGCGCCAAATATAAATTGGCAGGAAAAATAGCAGCATTATCCACCAGCCCAATACGTTTGCTGCTGCTGAGTTCCAGCGTTTCAATACTTTCTATTTCATCTCCAAAAAAAGTAATGCGGTAACCAAAGTCAACATAAGGAAGATTGATATCAACGGTATCTCCCTTTACTCTAAAAGTTCCTCTCGTAAAATCTCCCTGCGAACGGGAATACAAACTATTTACCAGTGAATGTAAAAATCCCTGTCTTGAAATTACCTGTCCCTTTTGAATTCTTACAATACCATTTTCAAATTCTGTTGGATTGCCCATGCCATAAATACAACTCACACTGGCCACCACAATAATGTCTCTTCTGCCACTCAGCAATTGAGCTGTTGCCTGCAGGCGAAGCTTATCCAGTTCTTCATTGATGCTTAAATCTTTTTCGATGTATGTATTGCTAACGGGCATGTACGCCTCCGGTTGATAGTAATCGTAATAGCTTACAAAATAACCCACCGCATTATCCGGAAAAAATTGTTTGAACTCGCCGTACAATTGTGCCACCAATGTTTTGTTATGCGTAAGCACCAGTGTAGGCCGTTGTACATTTTGAATTACGTTGGCAATGGTATAGGTTTTTCCACTGCCTGTTACGCCAAGCAATGTTTGGTAGCGTTCGCCTTCCATGATGCCTTCGGTTAATTTCCGGATAGCATCTGGCTGGTCGCCGGCAGGTGAATATGGTGATTGAATTTGAAATGGCACAGGAATAATTTGATGCAAATTAGCTGAATAAAAAGGAATAATAAAACAACTGCACAGGATGCCTTGCAATTTGTAACTTTAATAAAAAATATCATGAAGCCAACTATTATTATTGAATATTGCCCCAAATGCAATTGGCTGCTGAGGGCTGCCTACATGGCGCAGGAATTTTTAACTACGTTTGAAAATGAGCTGAAAGCAGTAGCCTTACAGCCCAGCGAAACAAGCGGCGATTTTCACATCAGTGTTGATGGAAAAAAAATATTTGACCGTAAAGAGTATGGCGGTTTTCCTGAAATAAAAGAACTGAAACAAATAGTGAGGGACGTGGTGAGCCCTGGAAAAAGCCTGGGGCATTCTGATACAAAAGCACATCATACAAATTAATAAAAATGCTGGGTATCATTTTATGCGGCGGGCAAAGCCTGCGGATGGGCAGCGATAAAGGCCTGCTGTCATTGCAGGCAAAGACATGGGTACAAACTGCCGTTGATAAAATGTCTGTATTAAATATTCCCATAAAAATATCTGTAAATAAACAACAGTATCCAGGCTATTCAGTAATTTTTTCAGAAAAAAATTTAATCCCCGATGATGATTCACTTTTACTTAAAGGCCCGTTGCTGGGAGTATTGGGCTGCCACCTTGTTTTTCCCTCGGAAGATTTGTTTGTGCTTGCCTGTGATATGCCTTTGATGGAACCGGAAATGCTTCAATCCCTTTTTAAAAATTATCAGCAATATCCTTTAGCTGATGCTTATGTTTTTACCAACGATGGAGAGGCGGAACCATTGTGTGGTATTTATACCGCAAAGGGATTGGCAATAATTTTTAACATGCTTAAAAATGGCGAACTTGTTAAACACAGCATGAAATTTATGCTGGAGCATTTAACTGTAAACAAAACAGCTTTAAGCCAAGACGAGAAAAAATATTTCAGAAATTTTAATGCCCACTCAGAACTAAACGGACTGTAAGCCAAGTTTCGATTTTTGTGTTTTTATAAAATCACCTTTGGACGCTTCACAGAGTGTGCAGGTAAAATCTTCCGGCAGTGATTCAAATGAAGTGCCTGCTTCAATGCCCAGGGCAGGCTCACCCAGCACTTCGTCATAAGTGGTTAAGCAATGCCTGCATTGATACACCGGTTCTTCAATTTGCTTCCGCAATTTTTCTTTTTCTGGTAAAGGTTTTTTCTCCGAAGCGGCATGTACACCAGTCCGGTGTTTTAAAAAAGACAAAACAGATTTTCTTAACTGTTCACCCAGGAAGAAGCCTGGATTATTGCTGCTGAAAACAAAGCCCGTTCTTTCATTCGGATTAAAATCCTTTGCACACAAAATATCATAGAGGTAAAATAATTCTATTCCAAAAATAGAAATAAGCGGTTTGCGTTTTACCAGTATGCTGCCGAAAACTTCTGTTTTCTTTTTTGTTTTGATGCCGATGCAGATACCGAATGTACGGGTGTCATCATCATTCAACTGTTTTACTAAAAACTGTTTCAATGCCAGTGCGGCACTGCTGTTATCTTCTACCTGGAAATTGAGTTCATTGGCAGCATGACGCATGTTGATGTTATGCTTTTCCAGCAGGCGGCTCCAGCTGTCTTTATCTTTTTCTTCAATGCCTTTTATAATGATACTTTTCCAGGGGGTAGAACATAACTGGCCAATCTTGGTATCAAGACAAAGCCTGCACAATTCTTTTAAAAATGCAACACTGAAAAATTCATCCCGCCGGTACACACCCAACCAGTATTTATTATTGTAGCGGTTGAGCCCTTCGTAATAAGGAAGGTTGAAAGCAGGCAGCACAGCAGGTTTTTCAGAAAGCTTTGTGATGTACTTTTCTTTTTCAATCAAGTCGAACAACTGCTCTCCTTTTACAGCAGCATTGTCATAAAACATTTCCCTGTGCTGAAATATCAGCGATTCAATTTCACTGGAAAGTTTTGGAACATCATTGGTATAAACCATCTGGTTCCATTCACAAATAATATTTGTTTTTGGAAAGCGGATAAACAAATGCCAAAAATGCTGAGCAGTGGTGGATGCAACCCAATTGATATTGCCCGTTAGTAATGGCGTAAAACTCTGGTTGCTCTCTGATACATTTATTTTTAACCGGGCCTGATCATCCATGCCATCAAAAATATCTTTGTACACACCTTCACTCAGCCAGGTATTGTTGATGAACACTTCTTCAGCCGGATAAGAACTTACCATATTTGGATATTCATCATCATCCACTTCATGGCGGATATTTAATTCCGTCAATGCAGTAATAAGTACATCCACTTTTTCGGCATTAATATTTATCAGCAGTTGCTGGCGCAGGCCAAAGCTTACATTGGTTACTCCTGCTTTAGCAGCAGCTACCAGTACATTGTACAGGTCGCCGGGAGAAATAATGCCTCCACGAAAATTAATCTTTATGGTAAAGTAATCTCTCATTGAATTAATCCAAATTCTTTTAATGCGATGGGAAAATTTTTATTCTCATGGCTCGACCTGCATAATTTCAATAATGCAAAACGCTGCAGCATGGTCAGCGATTGCCATTGCTCCTTACTGATTGTATTCTCCGCCTCCATTGCTTTTTTGCAGCAGTTCTGCCGGCACCATTGTTTTATTTCCCCATAAAGGATTTTTATCTACTGATAATTCCGTTGCTTCTTTGTGGGTGTAATGATGAACCAATGATGCTGCCAGCTCCTGATAATTTTTTATTTCTTTTTCTTCATTGCATTCTAATAAAGCAAGCCTGATTTTTTCTTCACTGCTGAACTTTACCCACTCACCCAATTTTAATTTGATACCTGCCTTATCTAATTTAAACCGAATGATCATTGGTATGCAGCGGATGCCATCTTCCATAAAGTCTTCTTCAAAATCAAAGTATTCAATATTGCCCAACTGCTTAAATTCTGATGGCTGACTGCTCATTAATTTTTTTTTCATGCACACACTTTCTTCCAGGCCGATATACTGATCGTAATTGGGAATGATTGCGTAACCTGCATTTTGATACAACGTTTTTGCTGCTTCAAAATGAATGCTGGTTTCTAAAATGGCATACTGAAAACCCTGGCTTGCTGCCCATTTCTCCAACGCTTCCAATACCATTTTTGATAATCCTTTTCGCCTGTATTCTTTTTCTACAAACATTCTTTTTATTTCAACAGTATGGTCATCATGTTTTTTAAAACAGCCGCATGCAACTGCTGTTTTATTTTCATAAATCAATACGGCTGTTGGCAGGCCTGGCACTTTGTTATATTGGTCATATGTTGCCTGGTCTTCTTTCAGTTCATTCCACAATTCATTATCGAGGTGTGAGATCAGCAGCCTGAAATCAGCATCGTTTGTGTTTGTTTTTTTTATCGTAAAATTATTTTTCATTGCTCAATAGAATTGTTGCTGTAAAAGAGTGCGACGCAACAACAGTTGAAAATAGTACAACTGCCGGTTACAAAATTATTTTACTACGCTTCAACAGCAATATCTTTTTTTAGCACATTTACCTGTGCATCTAAAATTGCTTTTACCTCTGGCCTGCAACTGCCACATCCCATACCTGCACCGGTAAGTTGGCATAATTGCAAATGATCTTTGCAGCCTTCATTAATTTTATTCAGCAGGTTTCCTTCGCCCACATTGTTGCAACTGCAAATCAATTTGCCAATCACCGGCTCTGCTGTTTTTCCTGAACGCAATAATTGCAGCCGTTTTTCACTCAGCTCCATTTTATTTTCTATCAGGTTTCGGAATTCAAGAAACTCTGATTTGTCGCCAATTAAAATAGCACCCACTAATTTATCATTGTGAATGATACATTTTTTATAATAGCGCTTTGCCTTATCAATAAACACTACTTCTTCGTAAGCTGCATCATCAGGGCATTCCACCATACCCAGCGAACACAATTCTGTGCCGTGCATTTTTAAAATATTCATCAGCAATGAGCCGCTGTAATATTTTGAAATATCACCAATGAGGTGCCTTGCAACAATTTCTGCCTGTTGTTCTGCAGCAGCAGTAATGCCATATAAGAATTGATTGAACTCTGCAATTTCTCCAATGGCATAAATGCTGGAATCATTTGTTTGCAAATATTCATTCACTACAACGCCACGTTTGCATTCCAATCCACTCGCTTTTGCAATTTCAATATTGGGTACCGTACCAATGGCAATTACAATTACCTGGCAGTTGATCATCAAACCACTTTTTAAACGAATGCCCGAAACAGTTGTGTCGCCAAGAAATCTTTCTATCTCATCGTTGTAATAAATATCAACACCTTTATCAGTTAATTCTTCATGTAATAATTGACTGCCTAATGGGTCAAGCTGCCTGTCCATCAGGCGGGAGATACGCTGCACAATCGTGACTTCCACATTTATTTCTCTCAACGATGCTGCCAATTCAATACCCAACAAACCACCGCCAACAATTACCACTTTGCCTTTTTCTGGCTGCACATGTTTTTTAAAACCATCTGCATCCATCCGGCTACGCATGGTAAAAATTCCTTTCATCGAAGGAATATCTCTCAGCATAGCGGCACGGCTGCCGGTGGCCATCAGCAATACATCGTAGTGATGAATATTGCCTTTGCTGTCAGTAACAATTTTATTTTGCCTGTCAATATTTTCAATGCTTACGCCACGGTGCAGTTTGATATTGTAATCATACTCTTCTGCATCCGTCATTTTAATAAGGCTGCTCCATTTTAATGTGCCGGTGATGTAATCGGGTAACAGCACACGGTTATAAAAAGGAAAATCTTCCTTACTAAAAATTTCTATTTCATCATTTGTATTTAAAGCCCGGTAACTTTTTACAAAACCACAGGCACCAGCACCGGCGCCAATTACAATGATTTTTTGTTTTACTTTTTTATACAATATTACTTCTACAGCAGAAAATTTAAAATCAGGTTCTTTGCTTTTTGGGTCAACCAAATTGTTGGTAAGATTGTTTGCTCTGTTCAAATCGCTGTTCAATATTTTACCCCAGTGCATTGGTAAAAAAACAACGCCTTTTTTTATATCGACAGAAAATTTTGCCTTCACCCTTACATTTCCACGGGGGTTAAAAATTTCTACTAAATCATTTTCTTTTATCTTTCTTTCAATTGCATCAGCAGGATTAATTTCAAGAAAGGCTTCTGAAATATGCTGGTTGAGTTTGTTTACTTTTCCTGTCTTGCTCATGGTATGCCATTGGTCACGGATGCGGCCTGTTGTCAATACCAATGGAAAATCAGCCGTTGGCTTTTCAGATAAATTTTCATCCGGGAAAGAATGAATGATCGCCTTTTGCGAAGGTGTATAAAATTTTTTATCTTCAAATAACCGTTGTGTACCTCTGTCATTTATTTCTTTTGTGTAAGGCCATTGTACCGTTCTTTTCTTATTCAGTATGTCATAATTCAAATCACTGATGTCGATATTTGTTCCCTTGGTAAGTGATGCATGTTCAGAAAATATTTCGGCAAAATTTTTATAATCAAAACCACTGAAGCCCATTTTTTTTGCAAAGCGGCAAATAATTTCAGCATCAGGCAAGGCTTCACCGGGAGCATCCACTATTTTATTCAAATAACTGATTCGCCTTTCTGCATTTGTCATGGTTCCTTCTTTCTCTGTCCATGATGCGGCAGGCAATACTACATCTGCATATTGCAATGTCTCCGGTTTGTTGCTGATTTCCTGCACCACTACAAACTTTGCTTTTTTCAATCCCTGTTCTGCCATGCGTACATCGGGCAAACTTATCAGTGGGTTGGTACACAATATCCAGATGGCTTTTAATCTCCCATCATTCAGTGCTTCAAACATTTCTGTTGCAGTAAGCCCGGGCTTTGATGAAATAGTTCCTGTAGGCAACTTCCAAAATTTTTCTACTTCTGCTCTGTGTGCTGCATTTAATAAATCCCGGTGTGCAGGTAATAAATTTGATAAGCCGCCTACTTCTCTTCCGCCCATTGCATTGGGCTGACCCGTTAATGAAAACGGCCCGGAGCCTGGCTTTCCAATATGTCCAGTTATCAAATTCAAATTGATAAGCGACAAATTTTTATTTACGCCAATCACACTTTGATTCAATCCCATCGTCCACATCGTAATAAAACCTTTTGCATTACCGATATCTGATGCAGCCAGCCGAATATCTTTTTCATCCACTCCACAAATCACTGCGGCTTCTGCAATGGTTCTTTCAAAAACAGTTTGACGATATTTATCAAATCCTTCTGAATGATTTTTTATAAAATCAAAATCAACATCACCGTTTTCAATCAGCACTCTTCCAATTGCATGATGAAGCGTTACATCCGTTCCTGGGTTTAATTGTAAATGAACATCTGCTATTGAACAGGTTTGTGTTTTGCGTGGGTCGCTTACAATAATTTTTAATGCAGGATTTTTTTCTCTTGCAGCTTCCACCCTTCGCCATAAAATAGGATGGCACCATGCAGGGTTTCCACCTGCAACAAATATTGTATCGGCAATTTCAATATCATCATAACAAACAGGAACACTGTCTTCGCCCAAACTCATTTTGTATGCCACCACTGCACTGCTCATGCACAGCCTTGAGTTGGTGTCAATATTATTGCTGCCAATAAATCCTTTTATCAATTTATTGATAACATAATACTCTTCAGTTAAACATTGTCCTGATGCATAAAATGCAACTGAATCAGGACCATACTTTTCAATGAGTGTTTTGAAAACGGCGGCTGTTCTTTCCATTGCAGTATCCCACGAAACCCTTTGCCTTGGCTGGTTACGGTTGAAACGCATTTCTGGATACAACAAACGGTCGCCGGTATCATTTACAGTGTAATGCAGGTTCATTCCTTTGCTGCATAGCATTCCTTTGTTTACAGGATGGTCTTTATCGCCTTCCACCTGTATTTTTCCCAGCTTGTCTTTATTTACAACAATACCACAGCCCACGCCGCAATAGCAGCAGGTTGTGTGCAGCTTGTTTTGTGAACCCGGTATTTGATTGTTGCTGTTCAATTTTTTTTATTGATGATAAAGTGTACCGATAAATATTTTATTTCATTGGTACAGGGATCACTGTTAAATCTTTTATACTCTTATTTGACATGGCAGTAATTGTCCTGAAAATAAATACACCAACACCTATTCCTAAAATAATATATCCCAACAAAGTAAATGCTGCTGTATAATCAATAAGGTCTTTTGTTTTTGTTACACCGTTTTCTATCACTTCTTTTATAGCATGTGTTGCTTTTACTTTAAACATAAATGCAATCAGCATCGCACCGATATTGCCGCCAGCACCTACAATTCCAGCAACACTTCCTACTGCTGCAGGACTGATAAATGGTACTAAGCTGTAAGTAGCGCCATTAGCCATCTTCAGGCTTAATCCAAAGAAGAACATCATAAAAATTGCCATACCTAAATTACCTGATTTGGCAAACCAGATAATGCCAATACCTTCTAACAATAATAAAACAGCAAGCAGTAAAGACTTGCCATCGAAGCCCCAGACTTTTCCAATTTTATCTGCAACAATACCACCCATGGGTCTTGCAAATAAATTTATCCAGCCAAAGATACCTGCGGCCATTCCAGCTACAGCAAGTGTGGCACCAAATGAATCCATAAAAAATAATGGGGCAAAATTATCAACTGTAATTTCCACGCCAAAACATGCAGCATAGGCAATGGTTAAAATCCAGGTGCGGTAATCTTTAATTGCAGTTATAAAAGTATTTTGCTTTACATCTGTAGTATAACCAATTTCTTTATAATCTCCGGCTGCAGTATCTTTTGTAAAGCGGTAATATAAATATGCACATACCAGCAATAATACTCCCGGAACAATCATAGCATATCTCCAGCTGTCTTCTTTGGTACAAAAACCAAGGCCCACAAAACCAGATGCAATCATTGGCATAAAAAAATTGGCAGCTCCACCGCCTGCATTACCAAAGCCACCAGCTGTAGCATTGGCTGTACCTTTTATATTGGGGGCAAACATGATAGAAGTATGAAACTGTGTGATAACAAATGAAGCGCCGATAACACCGATAGCTAAACGAAATAATAAAAAAGATGTGTAAGTATTACTGGTGCCAATTAATAAAACAGGTATAGCACAAAGTATCAGCAACCAGGTGTAAACCATTCTGGGTCCATATTTATCTACCAGCCGCCCAATTAATAAACGGGCAATAATGGTTGCAGATACAGAAGCAATCTGGATGTTGCCAATTTGGTCTTTGGTAAGATGTAATTGCTCTTTGGCAATCTTCATTAATGGTGCCATGCCAAACCAGGCAAAAAAGCAACAAAAAAAAGTAAACCAGGTAATGTGGAAGGTTTTCATCTGCACACCTTTTCCTGAAAAGATGTTGAGCTTATTGAGTGGTTGATTCGTTACTGCCATAACTGTTGGTTTTTGATATGAAAAAATATTTTTTATGAATAATTATTTTACAAAAAATTCTGGTTTGATATTTATCTGCAGGTAAACCCAGCTTGCATTTAACTTACTGGTGCCAGGGGTAATTCCTTTTGCATACTCCATACTTTTAGAAGCGGCCATATAACTGATGCCGAGTTCTACTGTTGTTACTTTGTTCAATGCATAGCTGTTTACAAAATCAAATTCACTGCCGAGGTATTTGCCGATGGCATTGCCTGAAATATCTTTTTGATTATTTGCCAAAGAAAAATAATGGTAATCCAGTCCGCTGTTGAAGCGTTTATTTGATGATGTATATTTAATTTTTGCAAAAGGATTATTCAATCCTCCGGCAGGTGAGCCGGTGCCTGCGTAGAAATAATCCATCAATCCCCAAAACTTATGCGGCGTGCCGTATAAAGGATCAAAGCGGTGATTGGTGGTTGAAGAAGACAATGCATCGTTGCCTGAAACATAATCCCAGCCAGCAGTGTAAGAGAATTTATTTTTTACATACGTCAATGACAATGTAGAAGTAAATCCTGCAAGCGACAAACCTTCTTTATCTGTTCCTCCCTGGTAATAAAATCCTGCATTGAGTGTAAATGCTTTTTTCTTATCCAGCGCACTTGTTACAAGCAAGCCTGTTGTAAATCTTGTATTCACACCAGCCTGGTTGTAGCGGCGGCCAAATACATAACCAGTGTCTGTACCTGCAATTGTTTTTACAGAATCCAGTTTGTATTTTGAAAACTGGTCAGCAACAAACAATGCAGTTAGTTTTGTTTGCTTAAATGTTTTTGCAGCATGTAAAAATTGTAATGCTTTATAATGCTGTCCCAGTGCATTGGTGCTTGGCGGATTTGCCATTGACAATGTTCCTGTTTTAGAACTGATACCACTTGCATTTACAATCGGTATTAATCCTGCTGGCGTGGCAACCAAATTTCCGTGGCTGTCTTTTACATAAGGATTAACATTGGCCGGTGTATAATAAGTACCATTATAATTAAATGCATCTGTGTTTTGATTGAAGGCTGCACCCAAATCAACCTGCCATCCTTTATTTAATAATTTAAAAACTATTGCATCATGACGACGGGCCTGTTGCAACCAGTCGAGATTACCAAGCAACCTGCTGTCATCATACAATAATTCCTGCCTGCCAATTTTCATAGCGAAATAATCAACTGCTGATTTTTTGAAGGAAGAATCTTTTTTGTTTGCTAATGCAATCTCTGCCCATGCTTCATGTACAGCAAGCCTGTTGCCGTCTGCCGGGCTAATGGAAGAAGCATCTTGTCCCCAAACTCTTACATCCTGTAAAGAAGTTTGAAAAATAATCCTGTTCAATTTGTAATTAAAAGTTAAGCGGCTGCGTTGCGATGTAAAGAATGCAGCGCTGTTTGCAGTTGGCATTAATGTGCCGGTGCCATTGCGGTATTCAGTACGTGTTCTTATCTGCCCAGTTAATGATAATTGAGCATAAGCGCTACTGCCAATATATACTGCAAGTCCTGTAATAACGAGTTTAAAACGGTTAATTTTTTTCATGTTAATTTTGAGCGATTTTAAGGTGAACAAATCTTGGAATCATTTCAGCCCGGTTAGACTGCCATCTGCCGGGCTTTTTTATTTTTGGTTATTTAATTGCCGGGGCCATTCAATTTATTTTCTCTTTCAATGCCGATATAAACTTTATCGTTCTCCACTTTTACAGGATAAGTTTTAATAGCGCATTCATCACCACCTAAGCATTCGCCGGTAGTTAGAGAAAATGTTTTTTTATGAAAAGGACAGGCCACTTTTGGCTCGCCATCCTGTGAGCCAATCATACCCCTGCTCAGTGCCATCTGTTTTCTGTGGGGGCATTCATTTTGTGAAGCATACCACTCATTACGGCGGGCAAAATGAAACAATGCTATCTGTTCTTCATTGTATTTAACACACACGCCGCCGTTTGCAGGCACTTCATCTGTGGTGCAGGCGTACAGCCATTGGATCGTTTTAGTTGCAATCATAATTTTATTTTTACTGAATGTTGGTTCAGTGTTATTAAAAAAAGCAAGCAATCGTTTAAAGAAAATCCACTGCATTACTAAAAGCAGTCAAATTAAAATGGCAGGCAATCGTGAAGAAGTTTTTACTGTAAAAAATACAGAAGCAGTAAAACTTTATTTATGATTTTATGTAGCAAATATTATTTCCAATCCTTCGCCTTTTTCTGTTCCCTCATCTCTTCAAACACAATCGAAGGATCTTTTTCTTTTGGTGCATTTACAAAATGGCTGAACCTTTTTCTTGTTTCAGAGTTCTCAATCGCCTCTTTCCACTCACATTTATAACTATCCACCAGCAATTGCATTTCTGCTTCCAGTTGTTCTGCAATACCAAGACTATCATTTAGCACTACATTTTTCAGGTAATCAATACCACCTTCCATTTTATTCAGCCAGGTAGCAGTTCTTGTTAGTGGATCTGCTGTTTTTATATAAAACATTAAGAAGCGGTCAATATATTTTATACATGTTTCACTATCCAAGTCCATTGCAAGCAATAAAGCATGTTGTGGTTTTGAGCCCCCATTGCCACACACATATAAGTTCCATCCTTTTTCTGTTGCGATGATGCCAAAGTCTTTGCTTTGTGCTTCCGCACATTCACGGATGCAGCCAGACACGGCAGATTTTATTTTATGTGGCGCTCTCAAGCCACGGTATCTTTCTTCAATACGGATGGCATAACTAACACTGTCATGTAGCCCAAATCTGCACCAGGTACTGCCAACACAACTTTTTACAGTACGCAATGCTTTGCCATAAGCATGGCCGCTTTCAAAACCAGCGTCAATCAGTTCTTCCCAAATAAGAGGAAGGTCAGAAAGGTGTGCACCAAATAAATCAATGCGCTGGCCACCGGTAATTTTTGTATAGAGATTATATTTTTTTGCTACACTGCCAATCACAATTAATTTATCAGGCGTAATTTCTCCCCCGGGAATTCTTGGCACTACAGAATAGGTACCGCCCTTTTGTATATTGGCAAGAAAGCGGTCATTGGTATCCTGTGCGGTATCATTGCCTTTCTTTAAGATCATTTCATTCCATAAACTTGCAAGGATAGAAGCAACCGGAGGTTTGCACAATTCACAACCATCACCTTCGCCCAGTTTGTCCAGCACATCATCATAATTTTTTAACTGGTGAAATTTTACCAGGTCATACAATTCCTGGCGGCTGTAGTTAAAATGTTCACAGATAACATTGCGTACATATTTTCCCTGTGCCTTTAATGTATGGTTCACCAAATCTTTAATCATCGGCACACAGCCACCACAGCCAGTTCCAGCCTTGGTGCATTTTTTTATTGCATCAACTGTTTCTGCACCATTTTCAACCGCACTGCAAATGTTTCCTTTACTTATATTTTCACAGCTGCATATTGCTGCATCATCGGGCAAACTTAACACACCAGCGCCTCCATCGGATTCTCCGCCTCTTAGACCAAGTATTACATCTTCAGGATTAGGAGGCAACACCACTTTATTCTTGCAGGTTTGCAACAACATATTGTATTGCTCTGCATCACCTACTAAAATACCCCCCAGCAATTCTTTACCATCAGCACTTATATTAATGCGTTTGTAAACTCCTTTACTGCTGTCGTTAAAGGAAATAATTTTTGTTTCATTGGTATTGATAAACGGATCGCCAAAGCTGGCAACATCGACACCAATCAATTTCAACTTGGTGCTCATATCAAAACCCGAAAAAGAGGCATCATCATTTGCAGTTTGTAAAATATTTTTCACCACCACATCAGCCATTTCATAACCCGGTGCTACAAGTCCATAAATCATTCCATTATGCAAGGCACATTCACCAATAGCAAAAATATTGCAGTCTGATGTCTGGAGTTTGTCATTTACTACAATGCCTCCACGATTGCCTGTTTGCAATCCTGCCGCTTTTGCCAATTCGTCTCTCGGTTTAATACCAGCAGAAATAACAAGTATATCAACATCAATAGCAGTATTATCAGAAAAAGCCATTCCATTGATGGCTTCCTCACCAGTTATTGCTGAGGTATTTTTTGAAGTAAGTATAGTAAGTCCTAATACTTCTAATTTCGATTGAAGTAATGCAGAACCTGCTTCATCAATTTGCCTTGGCATCAACCGGGGGGCAAATTCAATCACCTTTATATCGTTAATGCCAAGATCAACTAATGCCTTGGCTGCTTCCAGCCCAAGTAAGCCTCCGCCAATCACTGCACCCTTTTTGGATTTTTTTGCCCAGTCAGCAATGAGTTCTAGATCTTCAATTGTTCTGTAAATAAATACACCTTGCTTTTCCACACCGGGAATTGGCGGAACAAAGGCCGATGAACCAGTGGCCATTATTAAATAATCGTAAGATTCTATAATACCTCTGTGGGAATGTACCTGCTTGTTTTGGCGGTCTATTTTTTCAACAGGATCGCCGAGGTGAAGCTTTATATTGTTAGCAGCGTACCAGTTTGCAGGAGCCATAGTCAAATCATCGGCAGTTTTACCTGCAAAGTATTCGCTCAGGTGTACACGGTCATAAGCAGGCCTGAATTCTTCGCCAAAAACCACTATTTCAAAATGGTTACTGGTGTTTTTAGATACCAGCTTTTCGCAAAACTTATATCCAACCATTCCGTTTCCAACTACCACTATTTTCATAATTATCCTTTTTGAGGTAAAAAATAATGGCAAACTATCGTATTATTTTTTATTCTATATAATTTATTTATTGAAAACAACAATAAATTGTTATGAATAAAATGATTTATATCATAAAAATAATGTAAAATATTTACATTTTTAATAAAAGAAAGAATATTTATTATATATTTATCAAATTAATGTATATGAAAGTGCCATTTATCTCTTTAGTTGGGGCAGGCCCAGGCGATCTGGAGCTGATAACGGTAAAAGCTGTCAATTCATTGAAAAGTGCAGATGTTATATTATATGACGCCCTTGCAAATACAGCGCTGCTAGCGTATGCTTCGCCAAAAGCGGTAAAGCAATTTGTAGGGAAACGGTACGGATGTCACGCTCTTTCACAAAAAGAGATCAACCAGCTTATGGTTGAATTGGCTTTATCGTATGGACATGTGGTAAGGTTAAAAGGCGGTGACCCTTTTGTATTTGGAAGGGCACAGGAAGAAATTGATGCTGCAAGGGAAGCTGGCATTCCGGTGGCAGTCATTCCAGGTATCTCTAGTGCATTGGCAGTACCAGCCTCACAAATGATTCCTTTAACCTGCCGTGGCATCAATGAAAGTTTTTGGGTAACTACTGGCACCACTCAAAGCGGTGGAATATCTCCAGATATTCAGCTGGCTGCACAGTCTTCTGCCACCGTAATTATTTTGATGGCTATGAGTAAACTGGAGGCCATCATGGAAATATTTGCCGGACATGGTAAACAACAAACACCTGTTGCCATCATACAAAATGGCACTACTGAAAATGAGAAGTGTATCATTGGCACAGTAAAAGATATTTTTTTTAAAGCCCAATACCACAACATTACCAACCCTGCTGTTATTATGGTGGGAGAAGTGGTAAAGCTGCATCCTTCCTTCATACAAACTGCAGTTCAACAATCTACCGTCAACCATATATTATCAGGTAAAAAATAAAATGTATCAGAGATACAGTTTAATATTGCAGCCTGACATGAGTAAGAAAAACAAAGAAACCTGCGATTTGAAAAGCTGTGTGTTCTGCAGACAATGCTTGCCCAACTGGTTGCCTGCAGTAGCAGCAAGCCGTGAATGTTTTCATTATAAAAAAGGGGAACAGTTATTTAAAGAGGGGGAAGAAGTAAAGGGTATGTTTTTTATCAATACCGGCCTGGTGAAAGTGCATAAAAAATGGGATGATGAAAAAGAACTGATATTAAGAATTGCAGGCAACGGGGATATTGTTGGGCATCGGGGAATTGGCAGCGATACTATTTATCCAGTATCAGGAACAGCACTTGCGGCAACCGATGTATGCTTTATCAGGCTTGATTTTTTTAATGATACTTTGAAAGTAAATCATGAGTTTCTTTATCAACTGATGATGTTTTTTGCAGCAGAGTTAAAAGAATCAGAAAAAAGAATGCGGAACCTTGCTCACATGTCTGTGAAGGGCAGGATTGCCAATGCTATTATTACATTGAAACAAAAATTTGGTGCTGACTCAGGAGGCCATCTCAATATTATACTCAGCCGCCAGGATTTTGCTTCCTATGTAGGGGCTACTTATGAAACGGTATTTAGAATGATGAATGAAATGATAGAAGACAATGCAATAAAAGTGGAGGGTAAGAAAATCATCATACACTCAGAAAGTAAATTGCAGGGATATACCCAGTATTGAAACAGGTAAGTTTTTTGTGCGACTTTATTTTACAGGAAGGTTTTTTTCAATTTGATTTTTTCTAATGAACCAGGCAATGGTAAAGGAAGGAATAACATCCGTGAAAGGAATAATTTCTTCTAAAAAATTCAATACCCCGCCAATCATACCAAACCTTCCACCGAACATTTTAAAAAAAACATAGCCTGAAATAGGTGCCCATACAATGTCTGCAAATTCTCCTAACCATGGAAAAAAGTAAGTGGCCATTCCTATTAAATCCATAACAATACAAATCGCAATGTTGGGAAGGAAATGTGTTTCGTTTTTCATGTTTTGTTTTTTGTTTCACGCCAAGACGGCTAAGAAAGCAAAGAAGCAAAGTTTTATTCAGCAATGATTTAATAGAAAATTATGCCAAAGGTAAAATGACAGTTACATCTCTTTGCCAGCCTTGCGTCTTGGCGTTAAAAAACTACATCACAATATCCATCACTTTTTTTGTTGCCCTGCTTTCCTCTGCCATAAAACCCATCACATGGCTTTCAATAGACTGGTCAATCGTTGAAGTCAATAACGATGGGTCTTTTTTTGAAATAGCCTGTATCCAGTTAGCAACTAAACGCCAGTCGCCACCACCATGTCCGTCAGTTGCCTGTTTCCATGCTGTTTTTTGCCCGGTTAAAAAATCTGTCATTTCAAATGAACTCATATCACCTACCACATCACCCAAACTTCCCATCACTCTTGTTCTTCTGCCTTCATACGAAGTAAATGCTTCCATAGAGAATGCTGCAGTCAATCCACCGTCAAATAAAATATTAGTGGTGTAGTGATCGGGCTGGTCGTTATCCATTTTGTAAACACAACGTCCGTAGTTGGTAGTTTTTAATTGCTGCAAAATATAATCAGCTTGCTTGCTAACATCTTCGGGCAAGTCAAAAACAAAAGTGCGTTCCCTCTTGCGGTAATAAATCTCCAGTGCAGAGTAAGGGCATTTCGATTCCACGGCACAGCCATCTGTGCAACGGGCTGTACTTCCTGCAGGAGCATTTTTTTCTTTAAACCAATCTAAGCTTCCAAATGCCTGAATACTTTTGCATGGCTTGCCCACCAGCCATCTTAAAATATCCAAATCATGGCAGCTCTTGGCAAGAATAATAGGTGTTGTTTGTTTACTGTTGTGCCAGTTGCCTCTCACATACGAGTGGCTCATGTGTACATGCCCGATTGGTTCCATGTGTTGTATGCTCATGATGTCGCCAAGCACACCACTGTTCATTATCTCTTTTAGTTTTACAAAATAAGGAGAGTAACGAAGCACATGGCAAACGGCAACAATTCTTCCGGTTTTTTTTGCCATCGCTAAAATATCACGGCATTCTTTTTCGCTGGGAGAAATTGGTTTTTCCAGCAGTACGTCATATCCCATTTCCAAAGCTTTCATGCAGGGGCCATAATGTAAATTATCCGGCGTAGAAATAATTACCGCATCAGCAAACTTTGGTTTTTTAAAAACATCTTCCCATGTGGCAAAACGGTTCTCCGCTTTGATGTTGTGCTTTTGTGCATAGCGTTCATTGCGGATAGTATTTGGTTCAGCAACACCAATAATATCTAACTGGTCGGCATGCTGCAAAGAATAACCGCCATATACATTACCACGGTTGCCTGCACCCAATGTGATGGCGGTAATTGGATTATCTAAAACAATTTTTTCTTCTGGTAATAAAATGGGATGCCCATTTTCATCTTTTGCCCATGAAGAAAGAGGAAGTATAGCTCCGGCAGATAAACCTAATGTTCTTAGTGCATCCCGGCGTGTCCATTGTTTTGACATAGCAGTTATTTTTTATGAATTTTAAAATTACAAAATGTTGACTGCTTCACTGGTATAAAATAAAAAAGCTAATTTGTAGCAACTCAATTGCTAAAAATGACTGCAACCACACAACGCTTTACTGCCCTTGATGTTTTCCGGGGCATGACTGTTTGCTTAATGATAATTGTAAACACACCGGGTAATGGTAACACAACCTGGTCTCCTCTCCATCATGCGGCGTGGCATGGGTTTACACCAACTGATTTAGTTTTTCCATCTTTCTTGTTTGCCGTAGGCAATGCTATGAGTTTTGTAATGAAAAAATGGGAAACACTTCCGCAAAGCACTGTGGTTTGGAAAATTTTAAAGCGAACATTTATTATTTTTTTACTCGGCTATCTAATGTATTGGTTTCCTTTTGTAAAATGGGATAACACAAATCATATTATTGGTTTTCCTTTTGAAGAAACAAGAGTTTTTGGTGTTTTGCAGCGTATTGCTTTGTGTTATGGCATTGCAGCGTTGCTGATTTATTTCTTCAAACCAAAAGCTGCTTTAATCATCAGTATCATTTTACTTTTTCTTTATTGGATATTATTATATGCTTTTGGTGATGTCGCCGACCCATTGAGTATGCAGGGCAACTTTGGTTCTGTTGTTGACCGCTGGCTGCTGAATGAAAAACATTTGTATCACGGCGAAGGTGTTGCTTTTGACCCGGAAGGTTTGTTAAGTACTATGCCTGCTGTTGCCAATGTGGTGGCCGGTTATATGGTGGGAAAATATATCCAGGAAAAAGGAAACAGTTATGAAGGATTGACAAAATTATTATTAACCGGTTCGCTTTTATTGTTTGCAGCCTATTGTATAAATCTCAGTTTTCCTATTAATAAAAAATTATGGACAAGTTCTTTTGTGCTGCATACGGTCGGGCTTGATTGCATTATTATTTCTATAATTATTTATATCATCAACTTTAAACAAAAAACCAAATGGACTTATTTCTTTGAGGTGTTTGGAAGAAACCCTTTGTTCATTTATTTATTGAGTGAACTCGGTGCAACACTTTTATATTTCTTCCGTGCCGATCCCAAGACAACATTATACCAATGGGTTTATAACAACATTTTCAGACATGCAGGAGATTACTTTGGTTCTTTCTTATTTGCGGTGAGTGTGATGTTGTTTTGCTGGGTGGTGGGCTATGTGCTGGATAAGAAGAAAATTTATGTGAGGGTGTAATTACAAATTTACTAAACCACTTTTCTGGTAAGATAACCACCATAATCAGGAATAATTGTTTCATACTCTTCCTGCATTAACGGAGAGGTTAATAAAAAATCTGCGGTAGCCCTGTCGCAGGCCAGCAGTATATTCCAGGCAACGCCTAATCTTAATAATGCTTTTACATCGCTGTCATGTGGCTGTGCTTCCATCGGGTCCCAGAAAAATATCAGTACATCAACTTTGCCTTCGGCTATCATAGCACCTATTTGTTGGTCGCCGCCAAGTGGGCCGCTTAATACTTTTTTTACCGGACGGTCTAATTGTTCTTCCAGTAATTTGCCTGTGGTGCCAGTGGCAATCAATTCATGTTTTGCCAATACCACCGCATTATGCAAAGACCATTCTATCAAATCTTTCTTTTTATTATCATGCGCCACCAACGCAATACGTTTTCTCTTGCCTATTATTCTTATTGTATTCATTTCAATTCATTTTCTATTAATACACACAATTTATAAAAGTAATCCTTCACAAGCTCAATGATAATTCATATTTAACCTTGCCATCCGGCTGAAATAACCTACCTTTGCGCCTCGAAAAACAGCTCATGTATTGTGGGCTTTTAGCTTCAAAAATAATTTTCAGGTTAAAAGTTCATAGTAATTGGCTCAAAGCTACTTAATAATGAATATCAGAAACATCGCAATCATTGCCCACGTTGATCATGGTAAAACTACCCTGGTTGATAAAATTTTACACGCCACCCAGGTATTTAGGGATAACCAGGAAACCGGCGAACTGATCATGGACAGCAACGACCTGGAAAGGGAAAGAGGCATCACCATCTTTAGTAAAAATATTTCAGTAAACTATAAAGGCGTTAAAGTAAACGTAATCGATACCCCCGGTCACAGTGACTTTGGTGGAGAAGTGGAAAGGGTATTGAAAATGGCCGATGGCGTTTTGCTGTTGGTAGATGCTTTTGAAGGGCCGATGCCGCAAACACGTTTTGTGTTGCAAAAAGCATTGGCACTTGGCCTGCACCCAATTGTAGTAATTAATAAAGTAGATAAACCCAACTGCCGTCCGGATGAAGTACACGACGCTGTATTTGAATTGTTTTTCAATCTTGATGCTACCGAAGAGCAATTGGATTTCCCAACGATCTATGGCAGCAGCAAGAATGGCTGGATGAATACTTCATTAACAGAAACAGACAATATTTTTCCTTTGATGGATGCAATACTGGAGCATGTGCCGGAGCCTAAAGTAAATGAAGGCCCTTCACAAATGCAAATTACTTCATTGGATTATTCTTCTTTCTTAGGAAGGATTGCGGTAGGTAAAGTTGCCCGTGGCAGAATCAAAGAAGGCCAGCAAATTGCTTTATTGCAGGCCGATGGAACCAATAAAAAAATGAAGATTAAGGAACTGTATGTGTTTGAAGGAATGGGTAAAAAGAAAGCAACAGAAGTTTTTGCCGGAGATATTTGTGCGGTAGTGGGATTAGAGAATTTTAATATCGGCGATACCATTGCAGATGTTGAAAATCCGGAAGCATTACCAGTGATTAGTGTAGATGAGCCAACAATGAGCATGTTGTTTGGAATTAACAACTCTCCATTTTTTGGCAGGGAAGGAAAGTTTGTAACCAGCCGTCACCTCAGAGACAGGCTGATGAAAGAAACAGAAAAAAATCTGGCACTTCGTGTAGAAGACAGTGACAGTGCTGATAGCTTCAATGTATTTGGCCGTGGTATCCTTCACCTGGGTATCCTGATAGAAACCATGCGTAGAGAGGGTTTTGAATTGACGATTGGTCAACCGCAGGTATTGATAAAATATGTTGATGGTATTAAAAATGAGCCGTATGAAGTATTGGTAGTAGATGTACCGGCAGAATATAGCGGTAAAGTAATTGACTTGGTTACACAGAAAAAAGGGGAAATGCTGGTGATGGAAACCAAAGGTGAAATGCAGCATTTGGAATTTGATATTCCTTCAAGAGGATTGATAGGATTGAGAAGCAACATGCTGACCAATACTGCAGGGGAAGCTGTAATGGCTCATCGTTTTGCTGAATACAGGCCATGGAAAGGGCCAATACCTGGCCGTAGCAATGGTGTATTGTTAAGTAAAACAACAGAAAAAACAACTGGTTATTCGATTGATAAATTGCAGGACAGAGGCCGTTTCTTTGTTGATCCGGGCGAAGAGGTTTATGCAGGCCAGGTGATAGCAGAGCATATTAAGCCAGGAGATTTAGTGGTGAATGCAACTGAGCCAAAAAAATTGACCAACCACCGTGCAAGCGGAACGGATGATGCATCGAAAGCTGCACCAAAAATTTTGATGAGCCTGGAAGAATGTATGGAATATATTCAGCAGGATGAGTGTATTGAAGTGACGCCAAAAAGCATCCGCATCCGCAAAACAATTTTGAATGAGGATGAACGCAAGCGGATGAGCAAATCAATGCAATCCGAAGCGGTTTAAAATATTTTATAAAAGCAAATCCCCCGGTTTTATCGGGGGATTTTTTTGTTAAACAAAATGCCATGCAAGTAAAATGCACATTACCTTTGTACAATCAATGAAAAAAAGTCTTTCAATATTCTTTCTCTTTTTTCTGCTTTGTTTTATTACAATAAATGCAGCAGCTCAATGTGCCATGTGTACCAAAACAGCACAACAGTTGGGTGAAGGTCCGGCACAAGGGTTGAACAGCGGTATCCTCTATTTAATGCTGGCACCCTTTGCCATCGTGGGTTTCATTGGCTATAAATGGTGGAAGAGCCAGCCCCCATCTGCTGAAGGGGAGTAATGCAACAGCCTGTAATCCTGGGAAATTCTTCGTTTGCCATCATTTCCATTACTAATAGTTTTGTATGAATTGATACAGATTAAATGTATTGCCGGCAGCTTCAATTTTATTTTTTAATTCGGCTTTGCTAGTACCGGCCATTCTTTTTTGTTGAATCAAATGAAATGCTTTTTCGGCGAGCAGCCATAAGTGTTTCTCGTTTCTTTTTTCTTTTTTCTTTTCATTAAATATTGATTGCTGAACATTGCCTATTGAGTATTCAATATTTGCAAGAATAGCTTTCAGTAATTGCTCAATACCTTCTTTTTTGGAAGCAATAGTTTTGATAACGGGGATTTCAACTTGCTTGTGGTGAAAGGCGGGAGCCAGCATCATCCTTAAATTGTTTACAAATAAATCTGCATCCGGCCGATCACTTTTGTTTACCACAAAAATATCTGCAATTTCCATCAGCCCTGCTTTCATGGTTTGTATTTCATCACCAGCTTCCGGCACTACCGTTACAATCGTTACATCTGCCAGCCCGGCAACTTCAATTTCACTTTGTCCCACACCTACGGTTTCTACAATGATGTAATCAAACGGAGCAGCTTTCATTAAATCACTGATCTCAATTATTTTCGGATGCAATCCGCCGAGAGAACCTCTTGTGGCCAAAGAACGGATAAAAACATTTGGATGATTGTACCATTCACTCATGCGTATCCTGTCGCCCAGCAAAGCACCCAAATTAAATGGGGAGGAAGGATCAACACAAATGACGGCTACTTTTTTTTGTTCCATTACCAACCGCTCAATCAGTGCATCCACCAGGGTACTTTTGCCTGCACCGGGTGGGCCGGTAATGCCAATAACTGGTGTGGTGGATGGCGGTAATAATTGCAGCAAAATCTCACAACCCGGCACATCATTTTCTACCAATGAAATGGCTCTTGCCAGGCTTTTAGTATTGCCTTCTTGTATTTGCTGCAGGTAATCTTGCCACATCAAACAAAATTCAATGTAATTCATTCAAATTCCAAAAAGAAGTCGGCAATGGGGAATTGGCAATGGCGAATAAACCTTCGACACACGGGTAGTTACTAAAATTGAAAGCCGATAATGCTTATTGTTTTTCATTCACCATTCACCATTGACCATTCACTTTTCCCCTTTCCTTATTATCTTCGGTTTAAAATAGTGATTACTTACAATGACCAATTTTATTCCGATATTTCCTTTAGGCATAGTAGTGTATCCCGGCGAAGAATTGAACCTGCATATTTTTGAACCGAGATACAAAGAATTAATAATTGATTGCAGGGATAATAAAAAGTTGTTTGGCATCCCTTCTGTTATTAATAACAAGATAAGTGAAATGGGTACGCTGATGGAATTGGTAGAAATAACAGAAGTATATGACAGTGGTGAAATGGATATCAAAACAAAAGGGCTGCAGGTGTTCAGAATTTTAGAAGTGATAAAAACATTGCCGGATAAATTATACAGCGGCGCCATTGTTAATTATCCTGACAATGAAGAAAAAGGCAACCGGACTTTAATGACAAATGTAATTAAAGCAATCAGGGAGCTGCACAGCATTTTAAAAGTATCCAAAGATTTTAAAAAACCAGATGAAGAACTTTGGAGCTACGATATTGCACACCATGCCGGAATGTCGCTGGAAGAAGAATATGAATTGCTGCAGCTGCTGCATGAGTTGCAACGGGAAGAATATTTAAAACAGCATATTATAAAAGTGCTGCCGGTAGTGTCAGAAATGGAAGTGCTGAAAAGCAGGATACAACTGAACGGACATTTTAAAAATTTATCGGGCTATGATATTTAGTTTAGGTTTAGAAAGTTTAGGTGGGGTAGTCAAGTAATATTTAATTGCAAAGCCTAAGAAACTGTTTGAGTTAATTAAAATATTTACTTTCTAAAACTCTGTCAGCGGTTGTGTAAATTTTTGGAAACCTCTACTCAACCGTCGATAGGGTTTATCCCGATTTTTTCGGGACTGTCTAAAACCTAAACTACTAAGCTCCTAAACTTTCTAAACCAAATTTTTATACATTATCAATCATGATCACACTCTGTTTAGATTTTGGAAATACCCGTTTAAAGGCAGCCATTTTTAATGACGATGTTGTAGTAGAAGAAATGGTATTGCCCGATGATAACAATGATACAATTGAAACTTTGTTAAACAAGTATCAGCCCCAAAAATCAATTTTATCTTCTGTGATTGATCACAATGCAGCGCTTGAAAATATTTTAGCATCCAGAACAATTTTTCACAAACTCACCCATCAAACAAAATTAAATTTTACTTCTCCGGTAGGCAAGCCCGAAACAATTGGTGCAGACCGGCTGGCACTGGCTGCTGCAGCAGTACATTTTTATCCAGGTAAAAATAATCTGATCATTGGCCTGGGCAGTTGCATCACTTATAATTTCATCAACCAGTACCACCAGTTTTTGGGAGGAGCCATTTCGCCGGGTATGGAAATGCGTTTTAAATCCATGCATGATTTTACAGCAAAGCTTCCATTAGTTGAAAAAGACTGGAATTTCCCCGTGATTGGCTATGATACCAAAACAAATTTACAGAGTGGTGTAATGGCAGGAATAACCTTTGAAATAGACGGCTGTATTGACTTTTACCAAAATAGGTATGGCAACTTTAACGTCGTTTTAACCGGTGGCGATGCAGGCTATTTTGCCCGTCACCTTAAAAACAAGATATTTGCAGACTTAAAATTTTTATTCAAAGGACTTTACGCTATCAGCGAAGTTAACAACTGCTAATATAATGATGAGATTGACTGGATTTGTTTTGACCCTTATGATTTGTACATCTGCCGCAGCCCAGGAAAACTCTCCCTATTCCCGTTATGGTTTAGGCGATCTTGTTCCCAATCAAAATATTATTAACAGGGGCATGGGTGGAATATCAGCAGGCTATTCCGATTATCAAAGTGTGAATTTTGTAAACCCTGCCAGTTTTGGAAACTTAAGCTACTTAACACCAGCTTCAGTAAAAATTCCCGGATCACAACGGAATACTATTTTTGATTTTGGCATAGAAGCAGATACCCGTACTTTAAAAAGTATCAGCCCGGTTGGAAAATTTTCTACCACCAACCTTAATATTTCTTACATGCAGTTGGGCATTCCTGTTAAATTAAAAAAAGCAAATAAGAAAGGTATTTTTTTAGGTCTTGATCTTGGCCTGCGGCCAGTGTCGAGAGTGAATTATAAAATACTTCGAGTAGAAAGAAAGCTGGACATAGACACTATGGCCACAATATATGAAGGGAGTGGTGGAGTAAGTGAAGCAAATTTGGGTGCCGGCCTGCGGATAAAGAATTTTAATATCGGCTTCAACAGTGGCTACCGTTTTGGAAATAAAAAATACAGTACCAGGATTACGTTTTTAAACGATACCGTTTCTTACCACCAATCTAACTCTGAAAGCCAGGCAAATTTTGGCGGCATTTTTTTTAATGTAGGCACACAGTATGAGATTCAGTTAAAGAGCAAATATAAAAATGCTGCAGGCATAAAAAAGAATGCTGGTATCCTCAGGTTAGGTGGTTTTGCTAACTTAAGCCAGAAGATGACCGGCTCCCAGAACATACTAAGAGAAACAGTAAGCTACGATGATGCAGGAGGAGTGTATAGGGTAGATAGTGTGTACCAGTCAAAACAGGACGGCACTGTGAAAACTCCTTTTAGCTGGGGAGCTGGATTTACTTATAAGGATAGTGCTTCACACTGGTTGTTTGGAGCCGAATATGAAAGAACTGACTGGAACGGTTACCGGTTTTTTGATAAAACAGACCAGGTACAAAACACCTGGAAGATAAGGGGTGGAGCAGAGTATTTTCCTGCTAAAGACAATACCCCGGTAAGCAAATATTTCAGCTATGTAAAGTACAGGGCCGGGTTTTATTACGGGCCTGATTATGTGAATGTAGGAAACAACAGCGTACCTGAATATGGCTTTACATTTGGCGCCAGCTTTCCTTTGAAATTAAGGAAGTCTTCTTACTACGAAACACAAATATCATTTTTGAACACAGCAATTGAAATAGGCAGCAGGGGAAATAAACAATCCAATCTGAGGGAAAGTATTGTCCGTATCAGTGTTGGTTTTTCTTTGGGTGATTTATGGTTCAACCGTTCTAAATATTATTAATGCATTGTACAGCATGATCACTGAAAAAAAATATTTTAAAATGTCAGCAGCCTTTATTACCGGCTGCTTTTTTTTATGGAGCTGCGAAAATAAACTGGAAGATGTGCAGCAGCTTAATTCCAAAGATGTAAGTAAGGATACCGCAAGAAATGTGGTGGTCCGTTATTCAATTGGGGCAAAGAAAAAGGCGGTACTAACTTCACCAGTTATGTACCGGGTGCAGGCTTCAGAAAATTATACAGAATTCCCTAACACTGTTCATGTAGATTTTTTTAATGAAAAAGGAGACAGCATAGACAGCAGGCTGGACGCTAAGTACGCCAAGTATAAAGATGCAGAAGGCATTGTTTTTTTAAAAGATAGCGTGAAAGTGATCAATACTTTGGGCGACACATTGTATTGCGACGAACTGTACTGGAACAGGGCAAAGAAAGACCAGGAATTTTATACAGAAAAACCGGTAAGGATAAGAACAAGAAAGCAAATTATAGATGGCATTGGCATGGATGCCCGCCAGGATTTTAAAGAATGGCATATTGTAAAACCGGTAGGCTTCATCAAAGTACCCGGCTCCGAATTTCCCAATTAAGGAAAATTAATACAAGGACAATACTGCCTTTTGAATGTTACCGTAACTTCATTTTTTAAATCAGCATAGTATTGGCAAAACTTGAAGGCATAATGAAACAGAGGTACAAGAAGTTTAAAAATTTGCATACTCCGCAGATAATTTAATTGCAGCATAATATTAAAAAGAAAAAATGCAGATCAAATCAAAACTAACAGAGAAGGATTTTATAAATGCAAACTTTGTTTTATTATACAGCAAACTTTCAATTAAAATATTTACTGGGTTCATTTTGTTATTTCTAATGGTTAGTATTGCAAACTCTTTTTATTTTTCCAAAGATTCTTCTTCTTCCATGCTTCCCCCGTTGATTATGCTGATTGTTTTTCCACTGATGACTTACCTCGGTGCAAAAAGAAACTATAAGGCAAATAAAAGAGCAGGAGAAACAATCGAATATGATTTTAATGAAGCAAATTTATCAATAAAGGGAGAGTCATTTAATTCTCAATTGAGCTGGGATAAAATTTATAAAGTAACACAAACAAAAAACTGGATCCTTATTTGGCAAACCAGGCAGGTTGCAAACATCATATCAAAAAAAGATATATGGGAAGGAGAGATAAGTGACCTTAAAAACATATTGGATAAACATAAGGTGAAAAATAATCTGTAAGAACTTAGCATGGCTGTAATTACCATTTATGGTATCCCCAATTGTGATACGATAAAAAAAACAATGGATTGGTTTAAGAAAAGCAAACTGGAAACAGCTTTTCATGATTATAAAAAAGAGGGGATTAGTAAAGAGAAACTAATGGCCTGGTGCAAACAAGTTGGCTGGGAAATATTACTGAACAAAAAAAGCAGCACCTGGAGAAGTTTATCGCCAGAAGAGCAAAGTAAAATAACCAACCAGACTTCAGCCATTCAATTAATGAAAACGCAAACCAGTATTATTAAAAGGCCGGTGATTGAGTTTGATGGAAAATTGCTGGTTGGGTTTGATGAAAAAAACGTTCAAAAATTTCTTGTCTAAAACCATAAAAACTGCCTGCAAAGGGGTAAATTTAAAGATGGAAAACAGCCCGGAATTAAAAGTGCTCATCCGAAAAAATGCACACTTGTTTTGGCATATCAAAGACAGTGTGAAGGAAAATCTGCCTTTACCTGTAGTGTTAGAATTTTTTTTAAATTATGCTGATAAAACAACAATAAAAGAACTTTTTAAAATAGTAGGAATTGAAAATGCCGCCGCTGCTTTTTTTAAAGACATCGAATTAAAAGGCAATAGAAGTAACTACTTTCCCCAAATTCAAAACTACTTTTCCCTGTACTTTAAAAAATATGCACCTCAATATTCTTAATAGTAATCAACAGAAATTGTTTCCCCTCCTGGCAAAATTCAATAAAGAATTTTATATGGTAGGCGGTACAGCGATTGCTATTCACATTGGTCACCGCTTTTCTATTGATTTTGATTTATTTAAAGTTGGGAATATAAAACATAAATCAATTATTAAAAAATTCGAGGAACAAAAGGAAGAAGTAAATATTATTTTCAAAGATGACAACCAACTTCATTTAAACTGCAGGGGAGTAAAATTTACATTTTTTGATTTTGAATTTGAAGTGCCGCATCCAATAACTGTGCAAAACTTTATTACCATTCCTACCTTGCTTGATTTAGCGGCAATGAAAGCTTATGCCCTGGGGAGAAGAAGCAAGTGGAAAGATTATGCAGATCTTTTTTTTATTTTAAAAAATTATTATTCCTTAACCGAAATATCAAAAAGAGCAGAAGAAATTTTCAAGGATTTATTCAGCGAAAAATTATTCCGTGGGCAATTGAGTTATTTTAAAGGTATCAGCTTTGAAGAGCAAATTGAATTTTTACCCGGCTTTGAAACAGAAGAATCTGTAATAAAAGATTTTTTAACCGAAGCCGCATTAACAGGATTTTAAAAACAAAAACTACAATAATGAAAAGAAACGCAACCGCCGTATGGAACGGCACCGGTAAAGAAGGTTCAGGCAATCTTACCACACAAAGCACTACTCTAAACAAAACACAATATTCTTTCAACTCCCGTTTTGCGGAAGGGGTGGGTACCAATCCGGAAGAACTGGTAGCCGCTGCACATGCAGGTTGTTTCAGTATGAAACAGAGTTTTGTATTGGGTGCTGCAGGTTTTACAGCAGATGAAATACAGACAAAATGTGAAATCACTTTAGACCCTGCAGCAGGCGCCGTTACAGACTCTCATTTGATAGTGAGTGCAAAAATTCCTGGCATCAATCAAGAGCAATTTGAAGCAGCAGTAGCCGATGCAAAAGCAAACTGCCCCATTTCAAAATTGCTGAATGCCAACATTACACATGAAGCTGTGTTAGGATAGATTCGTTTAGGAGTTTAGAAAGTTTAGATGTATAGGACTAAACTTTCTAAACCCATAAACTATTAATGCATTGCTTCCGACAAATCAGCTTTCTTTCCTTTGTTGCCTTTTACAATTAATACAAATGGTACGCAAATAAGAAACATTATGCCGAGATAAAAAAATACATCCATGTAAGATAATACTGCCGCCTGCTTGGTTAAAATGTGATCCATTGCAGCGTAACTGCTTTTCAATGCTACATCACCTGCCATTCCTTTGTTTATAAAATTGTGCTGCATTCCCTGTATTCTTTGTTGCACTGCCAGGTTGTTTACATCCAATTTACTCACCAGGCTGCTGCGGTGCACTACATTTTGGCGGGACATAAAAGTGGTAATCAACGCCACACCAAATGAACCACCCAGCTGCCGCATCATGCCTGTAAAGGCAGCGCCCTGGCCTATTTGCTGCCCCTTTAATGTAGAAAGAGACAATGCAGTAATAGGAATAAATAACATACCCAACGCTATACCCCTTACAATCAGCATCCAGAAAAAATTATCCGAATCGGTATCAGGTGTCAATATAAAATATCCCCAGAAAGTAAAGATGGAAAATCCAATCATGCCACCGGCAACAAGGTATTGCTGGGGCACACCTTTCTGTAATAAGTTACCAATAATCGGCATCATAAAAGCAGTGGTTAATGCTGCCGGCACCATCAGCATACCTGCCTGTTGCGCTGTCCATCCTAAAATAGATTGGGTGTATAACGGAATAATAAAAGTAGAACCATACAAACCAAAGCCCATGATAAAAGAAAGAATGGTACCCACCCGGAGGTTACTGTTTTTTAGCACCCGTAACTCCACAATCGGATTTCTAAAACGCAGCTCACGCCAGATAAAAAAATACAATCCCAATACTGCAGTTACACACAAATAAATAATCGCACTGCTGTTAAACCAATCATCATCTTGTCCTTTTTCCAAAACATATTGCAGTGAACCAACTGTTATTGCCAGTAAGCCAATGCCCAGCCAGTCAATATCACGGGTTGCACTTTTTTCACCGTACTTAGGGCTTCTTACAAATTGCAATGTCAGCAAAGTAGCAATGACTCCCAGCGGAATATTGATGTAAAAAATATACGGCCATGAAAAATGCTCCACAATATAACCACCCAGCGGCGGGCCAAGCGTAGGGCCAATGATAACCCCCAAACCGTAAATAGCCTGTGCCATACTTCGTTTTTCAGGAGGGTAACTTTCGGTAATAATTGTTTGAGAAGTAACCAGCAATGCACCACCACCAATACCCTGTAAAAAACGAAAAGCCACCAGCTCCCAAATTCCAGTGGCATTGCCACAAAGAAAAGAACAGATCGTAAAAAGAATCACCGAGGCAGCAAAATAATTTCGTCTGCCAAATTGCTGCGACAGCCAGCTCGTCATCGGAACGATAATAACATTGCCAATAGCATAAGCCGTAATCACCCAGCCCACTTCTGTAAGCGTTGCACCTAAAGTCCCACGCATGTCATTCACAGCCACATTTACAATGGTGGTATCAACTATTTCCAGTAAGGTACACAGGATAGCCGTAATCGTAATGATCACCCGCCTGCTGCCATACTCTACCAACGATTCCATTTGTTGCATATCAATTTCCCTCATCCCCTAAAGGGGTATTTTTTATTTTTGTACCCGGCAATATTTCCTTATTCATCTTCATTGGCGTCGCACTCTTGTACATTTTTTCTTTATTCATCTTGCTCACATCTTCGAAGTACATTCTCTGGTCTCACTCTCCATCGGAGAGGGAGTTGGTACTTTATCGTTTTAATCATCAATAACACCATCACCCTGCAACTCAGCAAATCATTTCAAATTTCTGAACTCCTGCCTTACCACCCCTTTAGGGGATGGGGGTTAAGTGTACATCCACCGTCACATTCATCCCCGGCTTGAGTTGGTTCACTAAGGAATCAGTTGGTTTATTAAACTCAATTTTTACAGGTAAGCGCTGTACCACTTTTACAAAATTGCCACTGGCATTATCCGGAGGCAGCAAAGCAAATCTTGAACCGGTGGCTGGGGAAAAGGAAGTGAGTGTAGCCTCAAATGGGTGGCCGGGAAAAGCATCTGCATGTACGGTTACTTTTTGGCCGATACGCATTTTTTCAAATTGTGTTTCTTTAAAATTTCCAATTACCCACACATCATTACTAAGCACAATGCTGAATACGGATTGGCCGGGTTGCAGAAACTGTCCTGCCTGCAGATTTATTTTTGATACCAATCCTGATTCCTGCGCCGTGATAACAGCATAAGAAAGATTCAATTTAGCTTCTGCCACTTCCACTTCTTTTTGCTTTATCACAGCACCGGCTACCCCAATTTGCGAAGAAGTGGCATTACTTTGTGCAGCTACTGAATTTGTTTGCTGAGCCACCTGGTTTTTTTGCGATTGTAATATTTGCAACTGGTGTTCGGCAGTTTGTTTAGCTGCCAAAGCCTGCTCATACTGCTGCTGTGTAACCGAATGGTCTTTTATTAAATTGGCATAACGGTCATAATCCTGTGTTGCCCTCCATACATTTACTTTGGCTGCTTCTATCTGTGCATCCACAGTAGATATGCCCGACTTTGTGCTGAAGATCGTTGCCTTGGAGGCATTGCTGGTAGCCTGCGCTGCACCCAAACTGCTTTGTGCGGTAGCCAGTGCTGCCTCGGCCTGCAGTATTTTTAAGGCAAGGTCTCTGTCATCCAATATCAGCAGGGTATCACCTTTTTTTACTGTCTGATTATCTTTTACCCTTACTTCTTTTACATAACCCGCCACCCTTGGAATTACCGGGCTGATGTTGGCTTCAATTTGTGCATCGTCCGTTTCCTGGTGGTGCTGGGAATGTTGATATTTGCTCACACCAAACCATCCGCCTGCAACAAGGAGCAAGCCTAATACAATGATGAATGTCTTACTGCTTTTTTTAGGAGGCGCTGCTGCTGCCACTTTTTGTTTTGTTGTTTCGGTTGTATTTTGTTCCATACTGTATTTTTTAAAAATTGGTATTAGTGTATTGATAAATTTATTTGCCTAAAGCTCCCGTTACCTGTAATAATTTATTGTAAGCAACAAAGGAATCTGCTTTGGCATTGGTTACACTCAGTTTGCTTTGCAGCAATGCCACATCTGCATCTAACAATTCTGTAGTGCTGGTAAGAGAATTATCATATTTATTTTTGGTGATGCGATAATTTTCTGTAGCCTGTAGTACAGCTTTTTCGTACACCTGTATTTTTTTCTGGCTCACTAAATAAGTTTGATAAGCCTGGTTTATCTGCAGGCGTATATTGTCATTCAGCAGCTCCTCACTTAATTGCAATTGCTGCACTTTTATCTTAGCTGCTTCAATTTTTGTTTTTGTTTTCCACAATGAGGCAAGGTCATATTTTACACCAATACCAATATTTACAGCATTGGTAATGCTTACAAACTTGGGAATGTTAGCCGCTACATAACCGCCGGTAAATGCAACAGTAGGATAGTAATTGCTTTTGGCATTCAACACACCAACATCAGCAGCCTTTTTACGAAAAGAAATGGCACTGATGTCCTTGCGGTTCTGCAGTGCTTCCTGTTCGTATTCATCCAATGTTTTAATGGAAGTCGGTAATGCCAAACCACTCCTGTCCGGGATCAGTTCTGTTTGTTCAGGCAGCCCCATCATCAGGTTCATGTTTACACAGGCAAGTTTGTAATTGCTCTCAGCATCCAGCAAGGTTAGTTCCCTGTTGGATGATTGCAGTTCTGCTTTCATTAAATCGTTCCTTGGCAACAATCCATTCTTTTCAAGGTTGGCCAATTCGTTTACCCTTTGCTGTGACAGCGCCAGGTTTTCTTTTACCAGTTCAATAGCCTGGTGTGCTTTGTACAAATTGATACAGGCATTCACTACATTTAAAATCACCAGCTCCCGGTCGTTATCAGCATCCAGCTTCACTGCCTGTTCCAAATATTTGGCAGATTCAATACCATATTTCAGCCTGCCACCGGTATATAATGGCAGGGAGACATTGGCAATGGCATACATAGCCTGGTTAACGTTTGGCGTATTGCCGCCACCACCTGTGTCTGAGCCATTTTTTAAATTAATATTTGGCTGAATGGGCAAATACAAATAGGAACCGCTGATGCTTGCCTCCGGTAATTTTTTTTCATAAGCTTCCTTTATTACATTGGCAGCTTCTTCAATTTTTGTTTTGTTTGCCTTTAAGGTTTTGCTGTAAGCAAGGGTAAGGTCAATGGCTTCTTTTAAAGTGATTGTCCTGCTTTGCTGTGCCAGCATGCTTTGTACACTCAACAGGCCTGCAATAAAAAATAATAATTTATGCTTCATTGAATAAGATTGCTTTGAATAATGTTTTGATATGTATGCTTAGTTTCTTTTTCAGTTGGTTCTCGTATTCTTCATTGGTAAGGTGCTGGCTATTGGTAAATTCCCGGAAATGTTCTTTGCTGAGCATCGATTGCCATACGGTTCCTATCATCGTATTCAACAACAGTACCACATCTATTTTCTTTTTAAAATCACCTTTCTTTTGTCCCTCTTTTACCAATTCCGTTATCAGTTCTGCATTACGCACTTTCAGTTGTTTTATTTTCTGAATAATTGCAGTATTGCTGTTATTAATCTGTTCCGAAATCATGATCTTGTAGAATTGCTGGCTATCCATCATCTTTTCAATGTGCTCATCTATCAGGGTATTTATCTTTTGAATGGTGCTGATGCTGTTGTCTTTTAAAAGTTCCTCCACCCTCATTTGTACCCGTCCAATTTTTATTTCAAAAATGGCTTCCAGTAATTTTTCTTTACTGCCGAAGTAGTAAGATATCATCGCCACATTTACCCCGGCTTCTTCCGCAATATCCCTCACAGAAGTACCATCAAATCCTTTGAGGGAAAACAGCCGCTGTGCTGTGTCGATGATCTGTAATTGCTTTTCATTAAAGTCTGTCATAAATTAAATTGAAGAACAAAGTTAAACGATTGTTTAATATTAATCAAACATTTGTTTAATTTTTTTTAATTCTTATTTTTCAGCATCAATCTTTTAATTAGATTTGGTAAAACTTATTGCTATGTTATTTCAAAATAAAACAGTCCTCATTACAGGGGCCTCAAGGGGAATAGGAAAAGCTATTGGATTAAAGTTGGCTGCAGAAGGAGCCAATATTATTATCGCTTCTAAAAGTGTGGAAGAAAACCCCAAACTCGGCGGCACTATTTTTTCCGCCGCTGCCGAGATGGAAGCAGCAGGTGGAAAAGCTTTAGCGGTTCAATGCGATATCCGTTTTGAAGACCAGATTGATGCAGTAATAAACCAGGCGATAGCAAAATTTGGCGGCATCGATATTTTGATTAATAACGCTTCTGCCATCAACCTTAGCCCAACAGAACAAACCGAACCAAAACGTTTCGACCTGATGTATGATATCAATGTAAGGGGCACATTTATGGTTAGCCGTGCCTGTATCCCATATCTAAAAAAAGGAACCAATGCTCACATCTTAAATTTATCTCCTCCCATCAATATGGATATGAAATGGTTTGCTAACCACCTGGCATATACCATTAGCAAATACAATATGAGTATGATTGCACTGGGGCTTGCCGCAGAGTTAAAAAAATATAATATCGCTGCCAATGCTTTGTGGCCAAGAACAACAATTGCCACTGCTGCAGTAAAAAATCTTTTAGGCGGCGAAGCATTAATGAATATGAGCCGTACCACAGATATTATTGCTGATGCTGCTTATTACATTTTATCTAAACCTTCTGCAACCTGCACTGGCAATACTTTTATTGATGAAGAGGTATTGGCAAAAGAAGGGATCACAGATTTAAGCAAATATGCAGTAGTGCCCGGAGGTCATTTATACAACGACCTTTTTGTGTAGCTCCAATTGTTAAGGAAAAATTAATTCATTTTTTGTTTTGATGAACGGTAACATTTTTAAATGATGTACGTTTAGTTTCGTAGTTGGAAAATACCAAAGTATTATTTTCCTTTCAAACCAAACTGTATAGTCATGAAATGTCTACCACTTAGGGTGACAGGCTTATGCCTGTTGCTTTCTATGGCATCTTTTTGCCAAACCGAAAAAAAATCAATCGTTGTTAAAAAAATCAATTCTCCGGTAAAAATTGACGGAGATCTGGATGAAGCGGTATGGAAAAATGTACCTGTAGCAGACAAATTTATTGCCCTCCGCCCAACACCTTTCCGGGCCGAGAACACTGATAATGCAACGCAGGTTTATTTTTTATACAATGATGAAGGAATTTATATTGGTGGCTATTGCCATGAAAAAAATAAAGACAGTATAGCATCGGAACTGGTAGGCAGGGATGGGTTTGGTAACAATGATTTTGTGGGAGTGATCTTTGATACCTACTACGATAAATTAAATGGCTTTGAATATTTTGTAACACCGCTGGGAGAACAGTTTGATGCCAAACAGGCTCCCAATACAAATGGAGACAGTGAAGATTTTGGCTGGAATGCAGTGTGGCAAAGTGCTGCAAAAATTCATGCAGACGGGTGGAGTTTTGAAATGTTTCTGCCCTACTCGGCTATCCGTTTTGGAAAAAATAAAATGCAGGATTGGGGATTGAACATTGTAAGAAAAAGACAAAAAAGCGGAGAACAATTATTCTGGCAAAGTATTGACCCCAATGTAAATGGCTTCTTAACACAGGAAGGATTGATAACCGGATTGGAAAATATTAAGCCTCCGTTAAGGTTGCAATTTTCTCCCTATTTTTCTGCTTATCAAAACCATGATGACAATGCACCTTCAGGTGTAAATAAAAATGCCACCACTTTCAATGGAGGGATGGATATTAAGTATGGACTCAGCCCGGCCTTTACTTTAGACATGACCCTGATCCCTGATTTTGGCCAGGTACAAACGGATAACCTTACCCTAAATTTATCACCCTTTGAACAGAAGTTTAGTGATAACAGGGCGTTCTTTACGGAAGGCGCCGAGCTTTTCAATAAAGGAAATTTATTTTACAGTCGCCGTATCCCAACAAAATTATATAACGCAACTAAAATAAGCGGCCGTACACAAAAGGGGCTGGGAATTGGATTTTTAAATGCAATTGCAAAGCCGCAATACCGGATAGAAAAAAACTCTTCAACGGGAATTGAAACTAAAATTGAAACAGAACCACTTACCAATTATAATGTGCTGGTGCTAAATCAAACATTAAAAAATAACAGCAGTGTTTCATTAGTGAATACCAATGTGTGGAGAAGCGGAAAAGGTTATGATGCCAACGTAACTTCTGCACTGGTTGACCTGTTTGATAAAAAAAATATGTGGAATATTGGTGGCAATGTCAGCATCAGTAATTTGTTTGGCAGGAATAATAAAACAATTACAGGCTATGCTCATTCTATTTACTTCAGTAAAGTAAGCGGCCATTTTAATTTCCAGGTATGGCAGGATTTGGTGAATGCAAAATATGATAAAAGCGACCTTGGTTATATTACCAATAATAATTCAATGGACCAAGGTTTTTGGGCTGGTTATAGCTGGACAAAACCTTCCCGGTGGTACAACCAGTTTAGGCTAAACACCAATATATTTTATAGCAGACTGGTATCTCCGCTTGATTTGCTGAAACGGAAAGAAATGATGTATCAGAACACTTCGTATAATTTTAATGCAAATGGGCAATTAAAAAATCTGTGGTGGGTAGGAGCTAATATCAACGGAGGGCTTAATCGAAACGATTTTTATGAACCAAGAAAATATGGACGGGTATTTAAGGATAAAGCACGGGTATATACAAATGCCTGGTGGGAGAGTAACAGTGCAAAAAAAATATCCTGGGGCGGAAATATTTCGTTAGGGAAAGGTGCTTATTTCAACCGCACACTTATTGGTTATGGCATTTTTGGAAAAATACGTTTCAGCAGTAAATTTTCTGTAGATCACCAGTTGAATGTGGAGCAGACAAAAGACCAGGCTGGCTATGCTGAAACTGTTGGAGAGACTATTTATTTTTCAAGAAGAAATGTGACCAGTGTAGAAAATATTTTCAATGTGAAATACAATTTTAACAACCGAATGGGCTTGAGTTTACGAACAAGGCATTACTGGAGTAAAGTGGATCCAAAAGAATTTTTTGTACTGGATGTATATGGCGATTTACAAAGACCTGCCAGCCCTTTCACCGGAAATGTAAACCAGAATTATAATTTTGTAAGTATGGATATGGTTTATACCTGGCAGTTTGCACAGGGAAGTTTTGTAAATATTGTCTGGAAGAATATCAATGAAAATTTTCAGCGTGACTTTGAGAAAGATTACTTTAATAATTTTAGCAAAACCGTTGGCAGAAATGGGTACAATAACCTTACCCAGTTTAATAGTTTTTCTGTAAAAGTGATTTATTTTCTGGATTACCTTACGATGAAGAATAAATTAAAGAATAAAAAAAACGGCTAAAGAAATGAATAAAAAAGCTCCTTTGAAAAGGAGCTTTTTTTATTGAAATTTATTTTTGTAAAAAATATTTTACCAGCTGATTTTCGCAGATAAATTAATTACCCGTCCATCCAGCGGAGCCCATATTTGTTTAAATATTGGGTTGCTGACAGCGCCTGTAAAAATACCTTCCCTCTTTGTTTGTCTATAATCAAAAATGTTTTCGCAATTCAACACCAGTGAAATGTTTTTGATATTGTACCGCAGCATAGCGGCTGCAAATAAGTAGGGTGATGTGGTGTTTCCATCATCTAAGTATTGACTGCCTGTATAAGCTGCTTCTATACCTGCCCTGAATTTTTTAGAAAACTCATACGCAATAACAGAAGCGAACTTATTTCTTGCGCTCAGGCTTACATACGGGTTGGTGTTGCTGAACAATTGCTTTGCTACCGTGTAAGTATAGCCTAGGTAAATTTCCAATTCATCATGCGTAGCGGCGATATAAGTTTCAAAGCCTTTTGTATTAAGAGGTTTGGCTGCATTGGAAAAATAAACATACCCCGGTAAAGAAGCATCCACCACCGGTGTTTTTATTTCAGTGATATAAAACATCTGGTTTACCGTAAGCCGCCATTCATCAAAGGTTTGTTTGTAATTAATATCCCAATTGATTCCTTGTGATTTTTCCGGCAGCAGGTTACTGTTGGGAGCAATTTTTTGATAATCTCTTTCATCAATATCGCTTACAAAATAAGTGGGCACTTTGTAGCCCAAGCCTCCGCCAAGCCTGGTGGTAAAATAGTTATTTAATTTATACAGCAATGAAATCCTAGGCAAAATAAAATTGCCATAATCATTGTGATTATCTATCCGAATGCCTGCCTGTGCTGTAAATTTTGAAGATAGTTTCCAGTCGTCCTGTACAAAAAATCCGATTGTTTTTTGCCGGTAGTTGGGAATGTTAGTTGAGTCAGGATTTTTTTTGGTAAAATTTTCACCTGTGAAATTTATTCCCCCAACAATAGTGTGCTGCGGTAACTTTTTAAGGTAGGACAGTTCAGAAAAATAAGAAAGCTGCTGGGCTTTCATTCCAAAAACATTTGTGTTTATATCCCGGTTAAAAAAACTGGCGGTGCCTTTAAAGGTAA
>JANMJU010000126.1:0-11415 GCA_031371545.1 Chitinophagaceae bacterium | reverse complement strand
ATAAAATATAGGTAGTTATTTCGGGGGGATGGGATTGGTAAAATATTTGCGGATTGCTAAGTTAAGCTTTTAATTTATTTCCTTTAGTTATTTTTTGTTTACCTCCATAAACATAGTCGTACCCGTATCCGTAATTATTTTTTACAAATCCCCTATTTTTTACACCATTAAATATGATGGCTGGATTTTTCAACGAATTAATTTTATTATTTTCATCAATGCGTTTGATAAGCATCTTTGGGGTGTATTTATGCCTTACTACATATAAAGTGGCATCAGATAAAGATGAAAGGTGGTAAGCATCTGTTACCAATACTATAGGAGCGGTGTCAATAATTACAAGGTCGAATATACCTTCCAGATAGGAAATTAAGTTTTGAATTTCTCCATTTTCCAGTAGTTCTGAAGGGGTGGGGTGGAGCCCTCCGGCCGGCACAAAACATAAATTCTCATGTGACGGTATTTTTCGCACAATTTCACCAGGTGATTTTTCACCTAGCAAAAAATCGCTTACTCCCGGCTCATCATCAGCTACATCAAACAATTTCCCCAGTGAAGGGCTATGCAAATCAGCATCTATCAATACTACCTTTTTACCCGTCATAGCAAGGCTTACAGCCAGATTAGCGGCAATAAAACTTTTCCCCTCTCCGGGAATACTGGAAGTAACCAATATCTTTTTGTGGTAAGAATCAATTCCAAGAAAAAGTAACGATACCCTTATTTTTCTAAATTCTTCTGCTATAAAAGACCTTTTACCGGGCTCTAAAACTAATGAGTTTTTTGATTTATTGTGTACAATTTCACCAATGACGGGGAAGGAGGTAAAATTTTCTATCTCTTTTCGGTACAGTACTTTATTATTAAACATTTCCCTCACATTAATTAAAATGATGGGAAATGTGAGTCCAAATATTAAAGCAGCCAGAAAAATCATTTGTCTTTTGGGGCTCACAGGGGCATCACCTGCCTGGGCATAATTTATTACATAACTATCCGAATTGGCAGAAGTATATGATAATTCAGTTTCTTCTCTTTTTTGTAGCAAAAACTGGTAGATATTATTTTGAATATTCTGATCTCTACTTATTTCCAGTAACTCTCTCTCTTTTTTGGGGATACCGGTGAGCTGGGAACTAAACCTGTTACTTGTGGAAGAAAGACTGGCCCTACTTAATTCCAGGTTTCGGCGCTGGGCTTCAATATTGGTTAATATATTGGGCTTTGCTTTGTCTATCCGTTCTTTCAACGAAGTTAATATAGGGTTACTTTCCCCTACTGTTTTTTTCAGCCTTTCATATTCCAATTGATCGGCATTGAGTGTAGTCATCTGTTGTGTAAGGGTTGGATCACTTATGCCAACTGCTGAAGGGAGCACACCTACACTTTCATTGGTAGTAACAAACTTTTTTAAATCGTCTAAAACATCTAACTGCACTTTTACTTTGCTCAATTCATTATCACTGGTACTTATGCCTGATAAAATGAGACTCCCTTGTGTTCCTAAATCGGTTGCTTTGTTGATGGCAGTATAAGCCTGTATTTTTTTCTGAATAGAATCTATATTCCCAGATACCACCTCCAATCTTGAATTAATAGAAGCAAGGGTGTTTTTTACAAGGCTGTTTTTCTCAAGTATGGCATTTTTATTATAAAAATGAATAAGGGTATTCAAAATATCTTCTGCTCTTTCCGGTACTTCATCCCTGTCTGTAAGCTCCACCACACTGGATGTTTTACTGGTAGAATATACTTTTAAAGAACCTAAAATTGAATTGGTAATATTATCTACTCGGCTAAGATTGAAGAAGAAAGGTTTAATTCCGAGTGGTCCGTAATAATGAGGATTTGGGATAAATTTTAATTCTCCATAAGGAGTTTTTAGCCATTCATTTAGTGGTCCTGAAAAAGTATTATTTAATGTTACTTTGCCCTGGACACTATCATATTTTAAAAGTATTTTTTCAAAACCTTTCATTCCGTGAGGATGTTTTGCTTCTACGAGAACAGGAGAGCTAACGTATGCCGACTGTTCTCTCAGTTTACCTTCCTGTATAATTGGGGCATACAGGCGAAGCCGAGTTACCACACTGTCTATTAATGACCTTGACTGAAGTACTTCTATTTCATTATCTATAATTTTCTTTGTGCTGATAATATCAAGTGCCTCGATACCTTTAGAATCCTCCGCTCCCTTTTTTTCATCTTTTATAAGAATAGAAGCATTGGCTTCATATTTTGGGATTGTATAACGTAAGTAAAAGTAGGCAGACCCCAACCCAAGGGCCAGACAAATTAAAAACAAAGGCCAGTAAATTATATATCCTCCCAATACTTGGCTTACCGGGCTTTCTTCCTTATGATTTTTATTAACTTTTGATTGCATGGATCTTGAGTGTGATAGGTTAACGGGTTACTCTGTCTAATATAATTACCAGTACTGAAATCGCACTTAATATGGATGGTAAAATCATCTTGCTGCGGCTTACACTGGCTTCTTTATTTTTGTTGGGTTCTATATATACCACATCATTTGGCTGCAGGTAATAATAAGGTGATTGTAAAAATTTGCTGGAACTAAGATCAATTCTCTTTACAATTTTTTTGCCTTCACTTTCTCTGATCAGCATCAAATTGTCTTTTCTTCCAAATACAGTAATGTCTCCAGCCACCCCCAATGCTTTTATCAATGAAATTTTTTCATTGGGCACTGTAATGATAGTAGGATGGCCTACTTCACCAATAATAGTTACTTCATAATTCATGAAGCGAATGTCTACAAGTGGCTCTATCAAAAGTTTTTTATCGTTCAATATTTTGGTAATGTAATCCCTTAACTGGCTTTTGGTAAAGCCTTCCGCTTTGATATTGCCCAGCATAGGCATTTGTATATTTCCATCAGCATTTACAAGGTAGCCGGAAGATTCCGTTTTGGTTCCTGAAGCCGTAGAAATAGAGCTGGAAAAGGTATTAATGGTGTTGTAAATTTTAGACGCTTCCTCACTAAGGCTGGTAATGTGAATGCTTAGCTGATCGTGTTTTTGTATAATGTGCTCCGCATTGTCTTCCGTATTTGAAGTGAGTACCGTTTCATTAATATCACTAAAGTAAGGTTTTGTAGTGTAACAGGATGTTCCGACCACTGTAATTAAAGCAAACAAAAGGAGGCCTGCAATACTTCTGTACATAATTTGAATTGTTTGGGGTGAATATGTTATCCATAACGCAAAAAAAACCAGATTCTTGCATCAAGTTCTTTTTTAATTTAAAAACTGATAGCACAACACAAGCTAAGAGTTCCCTTTTTGGAGCAATATTAACGGAATAGGAACTAGTGGTATGATGTTGTTTTTATTAGTTTCGGGATTATTATTATCAATCAATTTTTGTTGACTTTGAATATGCTGTTGTGTAAAATTAGCTTAATAAAATTAATTCTCCAATTTTTGGAAACCCTGTACTGCTGTTCTTTCGTGAGCTGCAACAGGCATACAGATATTCCTTAAAGTAATTTGCCATACAGCCAACGGAGTTATTGTTTTAATATTTCCATCGCTTTTTTTATAGTGTCATCTTTAGTGTTCATTGTTTCATAAAAGCCTTCGCTTCTCCATACCTGCCTGGCTATGGAGGCCTTTATCCTGTTATTAATCTCTTCTTTTGCTTTTGTGCTAATTTTATCCAGGGTTACAGAATCCTTCGCTGCCATATCGGTAAACAACTTCCAGTTAGCGTTAGATAAAACAAAACGGGCATTAAAATCAGCAACATTTTTATACAAATTGAAACTGTCGCGGTTTTGTAAAAAATAAGTATAAGCAAAATCGCTTAGGGTGCCTTTCATAAAGAATTTTGCAGTGGCAGCACCATAGCTGAGGGTATCTAATGGTACAAAAATATCTGGTGTGATGCCTCCGCTCCCATACACAATTTTGCCTGCCTGCGTTTTAAATATTTTAGTGCTGTCATTTTTTAAAGAGTCTTTACTCATCACCTCCCCATTGTGAAAGCGCTTGGTTATTTCACCATAATAAGCTTTTTCTCCTTTAGCGTATGGCCGCTGTATGCTCCTGCCAATGGGAGTATAATACCTTGCCACTGTCAATCGCAGGGCACTGCCATCAATTAAATCATATTGCTCTTGCACAAGGCCCTTACCAAAACTTCGTCTGCCTACAATAGTTGCCCTGTCCCAATCCTGTAATGCGCCAATTAAAATTTCACTTGCACTTGCAGTACCTTCATCTACCAGTACTACCAATGCCCCTTTTTCAAACAGCCCTTCTCTTTTACAACGGTATTCCTTTTTGGGAAAATGCTTCCCTTCGGTGTAGGTAATTAATTTATCGCCGTCTAAAAATTCGTCGGCCACTTCTGCTGCTTGGTCAAGTACACCGCCGCCATTGCCTCTAAGATCGAGTATTAATTTTTTTAATCCCTGACCTTTTAGTTTGTCCAGCGACTGCATAAACTCCCGGTAGGTAACCTGCGAAAATTTATTTAATCTGATATAGCCAATACCCGGCTCTGTCATGTAGGCTGCATCCACACTGCTTATGGGTATAATACCTCTTTGAATACTAATGGTTTTTTGTTGGCTGCCTCTCAGGATATCAATCACAGCTTTAGAGCCTTTATCGCCCCTTAACAATTTCCTTATTCTGTCGGATGCCATTTTTCTGCCGGCAACAATGCTGTCGTTTACTTTAATAAATTTATCGCCTGTTTGTAAACCAGCTTTAAAGCTTGGCCCATCGGGTATTACATACAATACGTTAATGGTATCGCTGATAACACTAAACTCTACCCCAATACCAAAAAAATTACCTGCAATCTCTTCATTGGTGGCTTGTACTTCTTCCGCTTCGATATAAATAGAGTGTGGATCAAGTTTGCTGAGGATGGCCGCAATCGCAGTGTCAGCCAGTTCATTTACCTTAACCTCATCTACATATTTATTTTTTACCAGGTTCATTACTTCCTGTAGCGGACTGGTTTTGTCAATAGAGAAAAAATTTTTACGGGGCATTGTATCCCTCATCCTGTATCCCAGCATCATACCAATTACCATAGTAAGGCTTAAAAGTAATGGCAGCCATACCTGCAGTTTCTTTTTGTTAATCATAGTCATCTTGTTGGCACGAAAATAAATGAATTATAAAGAACAGGTGCTGTTATGTTTTTTAAAAGTTATTAATAAGATAATTGTCAGGTTATCTTAAAATGTTTTTAAATTGAGGAGTAATTATGAAAAATAAAAAAATGGGAGTTAAACTGATTGCTGATAGTGGCTCTACCAAAGCCGAGTGGTGTCTGCTGGTAGATGGCAAAAAGAAAAAAACAATTACCACTCAGGGCATCAGTCCGTATTTTTTGTCGGCCGGGCAAATACAGGAGTTGCTGGAAAAGGAATTGATTCCAAAACTAAAAGACTTAAAGCCCAACGAAATATATTATTATGGTACCGGGTGCAGCAATCCTGCCAATGTTAAAATAGTAAACCAGGCATTGCACAAAGTATTTGGGAAAATAAAGGTTGCTGTCACTCATGATTTGATGGGAGCGGCGAGGGCACTTTGCGGCAAAGAAAAAGGAGTGGCCTGCATCCTTGGAACAGGTTCCAACTCGTGCTATTACAATGGCAGAAGTATCATGAAAAATAGCCCTGGCCTGGGTTTCATCTTGGGTGATGAAGGCAGTGGTGCTTACCTGGGAAGAAAGGTAATTCAGTATTTCCTGTACAATACTTTTGATCCCGATCTGATGGACAGGTTCAATGCAAAGTATAATACCAATGCAGTTGAAATTTTAGAAGCGGTCTATAAAGGGCCCCTGCCTAACCGTTACCTGGCTGCCTATACCGGCTTTTTGGTGGAAAACCGTGGCCATTTTATGATTGAAAATATTATTGAAGACGGCTTTAATGATTTTTTCTTTAACCATTTGTACAAATACAAAGAAACCTGGACGATGCCAATACATTTTATCGGCAGTGTGGCTTACGGTTTTAAAGATGTGCTCAAGAGCATGTGCCACAACTACGAGTTGCAGCTTGGCAGGGTATTGAAACAACCGATGGAAGGATTAATAAAATACCATATTGACTGAGCCGGGGGCAAATAAAATAATAAATAATCTTACAACGTTGTATCCATTGATAAAAAAATCTTGTTTTTATTAGCCAACTTCATTAATTTACAAAAGAAATAAAACTATACTTATATGAAATGCAAAATTTTACTCTCAGCAACATTCGTTTCCGCTTCTCTTTTTTCTGTAGCACAGGAGGCCGCTAGAACCTACGCAATAACCGGCAAGAGCAACAACAATTTTTTATGGGCTGATATTAAGCAAATAGACATTGCTACCGGCAAAGTGGTAAAGACTTTGTTTGAGTCAGACAAAACAACTTTCAAGATTACCTCTTTAGATAACAGTGTTCAGGAAAGGGTGCAGATAGCAAATCCTACTGTATTTGGCGTAGCTGCCTGTGCATTGGATACTCGGCACAACAAATTGTATTTTGCGCCGATGCACTTTTCTGATATCCGCTTTTTAGATCTGGATAAAGCTGATGCCAATTTTACCATCGTAAAAAAGAACATCATACCAACACCTGCAGGGGGAGTTTATCAGCCGGAAGAAAACCAGATTACCAGGATGGTATTTGCTGCTGACGGTTATGGCTATGCACTCACCAACGATGCCAATCATTTAATCCGTTTTACAACCGGCAAAAAACCAGTAGTGGAAGACCTGGGCAGTTTGACAGATGCAGAAAGCAACAAAGGATTTTCGGTACACAACAAATGCACCAGCTGGGGCGGAGATATGCTGGCAGACGCTTTTGGTAACCTGGTGGTAATTTCTGCTAATCACAATGTTTATACAGTAGATGTAAAAAACAAGGTAGCCACCTTTACCGGTACCATTACAGGCTTACCAGCCAACTATACTACTAACGGTGCTGCTGTTGATAACGAAGGCCGCATGGTTGTAAGCAGTGCCAATGTTTTTGATGGTTTATTCAAAGTGAATTATAAAGATTTGAAAGCGGAAAAAATTCCTGATGCTGACAAAACATTCAATGCTTCAGATTTGGCGAATGGCAATTTCTTATTACAAAAAGAAGCAGATGCTGCAGTGAAATTTGATGTATCAAAATCTGTATTGCCCGATTTTGCTGCCGGCAGTGATGCAAAAGTATTTCCTAATCCAGCCACCGGCAACCAGTTCAATGTATTGTTCGACGGACAGAAAGCAGGCCGGTATACAATTGTATTCAGCGATCTTGCAGGCAGGGCTATCTTATCAAAATCAGTAAGCATTGGCAAAAGCAGCCAGGTAGAAAATATCCGTTTGGTAAGCAAGGTTGCCAAAGGAACTTACCTGATTAAAGTATTGAATGAAAATAAGCAACTGGCTTTTTCTGAAAAAGTAGTGTTGCAATAAATAATTATTATGGGTTGTAAGAAAAAGGCTCCACTTTGTGGGGCTTTTTCATTTATGGTATCTGGCTCTTTTCCTGGAGCAAATCCTTCTGAGAGTTTATCCGTTGTTAGTATATATTGGCAAGCTTTACCAGGCAATACGTCAAATAAAATTCAAGTAAGTTTACAGCACAACAAATAAAATTTTATCTGCCAGGGCATCATGTGTTGGTGCTGGAGACAAAGGAAATAAATATCTGGTCAAGTTGTATTTAGATTATTCTTTTGTATTCACAAAACCATCTTTCTATATTTTTTGTAAATACAGTAGGTATTTTTTTCTATTTGTAAGGAAATTAAAATTGCTTCGTATTAAGTAAAAAAACAAATACTTTATATGAAAAAATTAGCCTTCACAATGTTATTGGGATTATTGGCAGCCACTTCTTTGCCTGCACAGGAGCCATTGCGTAAAAAACATTTTAATTTGGAGAAAGCACTGGCCATTCAAGGATATGATCCGGTGGCTTATTTTACGCAGGGCAAAGCAGTAGAAGGAAAAAAAGAATTTGCTGTAACTGACCAGGGAGCCACTTATTATTTTTCCAGCATTGTAAATAAGGAAGTTTTTAAAAGTAACCCTGCAAAGTACGAACCTGAATATGGCGGCTGGTGTGCTTACGCAATGGGCAGCAGCGGGGAAAAAGTAAATGTGGATCCTGAAACATTTAAGGTTGTTAATGGAAAACTCTATCTTTTTTACAATAAGTTTTTCAACAATACTTTAAAAGACTGGAATAAAGATGAAAGCAATTTGAAAACAAAAGCAGATGCCAACTGGACTAAAATTTTTCATTAATCATTTTTAAATTTTTCAAAATGACTTTTAATTTTTCTTCCATAATTGCTTGGGTGCTGCGTTTGCTGGCTGCGGCTATTATGTTGCAAACCTTGTTTTTTAAATTTACAGCGGCACCAGAATCGGTGTATATTTTTAAAACACTCGGTATGGAACCGTATGGCAGGATCGGTACAGGTGTAATGGAATTGATTGCTTCTGTATTAATTCTTATGCCACCAACTACTGCATTGGGTGCAGTATTCGCTATTGGTTTAATGAGCGGAGCTTTATTTTTTCATCTTACTAAACTGGGTACGGTAGTTATGGATGATGGAGGGCAGCTATTTATTTATGCTTTGCTGGTGTTTGTTTCCAGCATTATATTGGCTGTTATGTACCGCACCCAGATTTATTCATTGATAAAACTAAACCCTAAATATTGTTTATGAAAATTACACTCACTGTACTGTTGATTGCTATTTTATCTGCCCCCGTATTCAGCCAGGTTAATAAGATGGACAAGAAAGACCAGTTTGTAGATTTAGCAGCCACCATCGGCAGCTCACGGGGAGCTGTAGCCGCCTCTTATGTGTATAACTGGAAGCTGGGAAAAAAGAAAAAATGGGAAGCTGGTATTGGAGCAAGGCTTACCAGCAGTTTTGGTACCAAGCAGGAATATACCACTGCACCTGCAAGGCTGGCAAGAACAACAACTATTCCTTTCCTGATTGTATTTGCCGGACAAAAAATAGAAAATTGGGATACTCTTACAGTTCAGCGGCCATGGGTGAACTCACTGAATGTTACCGCCAATTTTGCTTACAATTTTAATAATAAATGGCAGGCTGGTTTTAATATTGACCTTATTGGTTTTGCTTTTGGCAGAACATCCGCCGCAGTGCTTACCAGCAATGGTATCACCAGGACGGAGCCATTGGCCAAGGTAAGTAATTTCAATGTACTCCTCACCGGCGATCTTGATTATGGCAATTTGAATTCAGAGTTTTTTTTGAAATACAAACTGAATGACCGCTGGGGTGTAAGGGCTGTGTACCAGTTTTTATTCAACGAATATAAAACAACTACCATTAAACAAACAGCCCCTGATGGAACCCAGGTGGATAGGTTCCGGAGTAAGGCAAATAATTTTGGAGTAGCTGTTTCTTATCAACTATAAAATTATCAACTATGAAAAAAATATTGTTACCAGTTTTTGTTGTGACCATTTTATTAATGGCCTGCAAAAAAGAAAATACCATTGCTACCTCAACAAATCCCATAATGGAAATGGTAGATACAACGGCACAGTTGAAGTACAGAGGTATTTTTATGAGTGGGCCTTATGGCACTACGATGGGTACAGTAAAGATTTATTCAAAACTAAATGTTTACAGCTTGGTATTGGACAGCTTTACTGTTTCAAACGGCCCCGACCTTCATGTTTACCTTTCAAAAGAAATACAACCGCTTAATTTTATTGACCTGGGTGTATTGAAGGCTACCAGGGGAACACAGGTATATGCCATCAACGGAAATCCGGATTTTTCACAATTCAAATACGGGTTGATACATTGCCAGCAATTTGATCATTTATTTGGCAGTGCCAGCTTTCAGTAAATATGAAAAAGTTAATCACAGCATTACTTCTTTTTTGCAGCATTCATGCAGCTGCACAAAACTATTTACCTGCAGATGCAGGCTCAGCCGTAAAATTTAGCATTAAAAATTTTGGGCTAACCGTTAACGGAAGCTTTACCGGGTTGCAGGGAAAAATAGTATTTGATCCGGCTAATACTGCTGCAGCTCATTTTGCTGTAAGCGTAGATGCCGCTACAGTAAATACCGGCAATGGATCAAGGGATAAGCATTTAAAAAAAGAAGATTATTTTGATGCAGCCGGACATGCCAAATTAAATTTTATATCTTCAAAAGTAATAGCCGGAGGTAAAGCAGGTACCTATTATATGGAAGGTGCTTTAACTATCAAAGGGGTTTCAAAAAATATTTCATTCCCATTTACAGTAACTGCTACCGCCAATGGTTACCAATTTGCAGGTCAGTTTAAAATAAACCGGAGAGATTTTAAAGTTGGTGGCGGCAGTATGGTTTTATCAGATGACCTGACGGTGTTATTAAATATATCAGCCAACAAACAGTAAGTATGAATGCACAAAATCTACATTTGGATCAATCGGTAAAAAAAGTTTTTACTCAGATTACAACCGTATTAAACAGCCTTACTGATTCACAATATTCCACGCCAAGCAATACATTGTTCAATGCCACTATCGGCCAGCATGTAAGGCATATTGTTGAATTGTTTATGGAGCTGGATAAAGGTTATGAAACGGGTATTGTTAATTATGAAAAACGCAAAAGAGATTACCGGATAGAGACAGATAAAAATTTTGCCTGTGCCTTATTAACTGCTGTTTGCAACCTGAGCGACAAACCCAATAAGCAGCTTTTCCTGGAAGGCTGCTATGATGAAAATTTGAATGAACTGATAACAATGGAAACAAATTACCAGCGTGAGCTTGCCTATAATATTGAACACAGCATTCATCACATGGCACTGATAAGGGTGGGTGTCAACGAGCTTTCCACTTTACAGGTAGATGAAAATTTTGGTATCGCTGCTTCCACAATCAAACACCGCACTGTATGTGTACAGTAACTTTTATACCGGTAAATGGACGTTTTTTTATTACCAGCAGCAGGGATGAAAATGCTGCAAGGAGCAAGGCTTTGATACCGGCAGTATATCAACAGGATGCGGTGTCTCTGCTTTATCCAAAAGATGCCGCTGCCAATGGCAGTTGGATTGCATTGAACCAAAATGGTAATGCAGCCGTGCTGCTGAACGGTGCTTTTGTAAAACATATATCAATACCACCATACAGGAAAAGCAGGGGCCTTATTTTTTTAGACATCATTGCACATGCTCAGCCGCAATATTATTTTACTGTAATTGAACTGGATAATATAGAACCATTTACCCTGGTGCTTTTTGTGAATCATTTTTTATACGAATACAGATGGGATGGTAAACAAAAGCAGTGTAAACAACTGGATGAATGCAGAAACTATATCTGGAGCAGTGCCACTTTATACGCCCCTGCAGTTATCAGCAGCAGAAAAAAC
>JANMJU010000223.1:0-29212 GCA_031371545.1 Chitinophagaceae bacterium | reverse complement strand
CCTTGTGCTTGGTGGCAATATGTTTGAGTTCCCGCCGCAGTTTGGGAGGCTCGACGGGAGCTTTGGCAATGTGCTGCTGAATGATGGCAAAGGGAATTACAGCTGGCAGGAACCGAAGCGATCGGGCTTATCATTGAGAGGGGCTGTAAAAGATATTAAAGAAATAAAAACTACAAATAAAAGGCTATTGCTGATAGCGGTAAATGATCAGCAGCCTGCTTTGTATCAATTGAAAAAATAACTGAACTTCAGTTTTATTTATGAACCAAACTGGTAGAAATAATATATTCATCATAATGCTGCTGGCCTCATTGCTTTCTGCATGTACATCGCATGAGAAAGCACCCGATACCATGTTTGAAACACTGGATAATAAAAGAACCGGTATCGATTTCAGCAACGATCTTTCTTACAACAAAGAATTTAATTTGTTTAAGTACATGTACTTCTACAATGGCAGTGGTGTGGGTGCAGCCGATTTTAATAATGATGGATTAACAGATTTGTTCTTTGGTTCCAACCAGCATGATAATAAATTATATCTCAACCTGGGCGGTATCAAATTTAAAGACATTACAAAAGAAGCCGGTATACCTGAAGATGGTGGATGGACAACGGGTGTTTCTGTAATTGATATTAATAACGATGGGTTGATGGATTTATATATTTGCCGTGTAGGCAAGTACGAAGTTTTAAAAAGTAAAAATCAATTGCTCATCAACCAGGGAATAAAAAATGGCATTCCAACTTTTGTTGACAAAGCAAAAGAATATGGGCTGGATTTCTCCGGCTTTAGTACACAGGCAGCATTTTTTGATTATGACAATGATGGTGACCTGGATGTTTTTTTATTGAATCATTCTGTGCATGAAAATGGCACCTTCCGGCCAAGAAAAGATTTTGCAGGTACTTACAATGATGTATCGGGGCATCGCATATTCAGGAATGATGGAAATGTTTTTACAGATGTAACAAAAGAAACAGGCATCAACAGTACAGCCATTGGATACGGATTGGGGATTGTAGTTGCAGATATTAATTTAGATGGCTATCCTGATATTTATATCGGTAATGATTTTCATGAAAATGATTATCTATACATTAACCAGCGCAACGGCACATTTAAAGAAGAAGGAGAACAGCGCATGATGCATACCAGCCAGTTCTCCATGGGTGTGGATGTAGCTGATATCAACAATGATGCGTACCCCGAAATTATTTCGATGGACATGTTGCCCGCTGATCCATACATTTTAAAAAGATCGCTTGGAGAAGATGCGCTGGATATTTTCAATTTTAAAATCGGCGCAGGTTATTCTCATCAATACACAAGAAATAATCTACAGTACAACAGGCGCAACAATATGTTTAGTGAAGTGGGTTTGTATAGCGGTGTTGCAGCAACTGACTGGTCGTGGGCGCCGTTGTGGGTTGATTTTGACAATGATGGTTTGAAGGATCTGTTTATTTCAAATGGTATTCCCAAACGAATGAATGATATTGATTACATCAACTTTGTAACCAATGGAGATATACAGCAAATGATCAGGAATAATAGCATGGAAGAAAAGGATTATGCATTGATTAATAAATTTCCGGAGATAAAACTGCCGAATAAATTTTATAAAAATAATGGCAACCTTTCCTTTACAGATGAAGAGCAGGCGATTAATGGTAACCAGTCGACTTTCTCCAATGGTGCTGTGTATGCAGATCTTGACAATGACGGTGATCTTGATATTGTGGTAAATAATATTGATGCACCGGCACTGGTATATGAAAATAAAAGTAACAAGCCGGGGAAAATATCTTCAGTATCGATCAATTTAAAAGGAGATACAAAAAATATCAATGCCATAGGTTCAAGGGTAATTGTTTATGCAAAGAATGAAACGAGAACCTATGAAAAATATCCGGTAAAAGGTTTTTTATCCAGCATGGAAAGCCCGTTACTCATTGGAACTAAAAATAAAGTGATAGATTCAGCCCTGTTGATATGGCCCGATAATTCTTACCAGCGAATTAATTTACCAACGGCTAAAAATTCAATTACGGTTCAATATCAAAAAGGTTTACCAAAATATGATTACAGCGATTTATCCAGCCGCATAAAAAATACAACCACCCCGATGCTGGACATTACACATGAAGTAAACTTCGATTACCTGCATAATGAAAACCAGTTTGCAGAATTTGACAGGGAACCTTTGATACCTCACATGATTTCTACAGAAGGCCCTGCACTGGCTGTTGCTGATATTAATCATGATGGATTGGAAGATGTATTCATAGGTTCATCAAGAGATAAGAAGCCTTGTGTATTCCTGCAACAGCCTTCAGGTAAATTTATTAAGTCGGTACAACCTGCATTGGATAAGGATAGTATTTATGAAAATACAGATGCCTGTTTTGCAGATGTAAACAATGATGGTAACATTGACCTGATTATAGCAAGTGGTGGCAATGAATTTTATGGCAGCGAATTTCACAACACACCAAGGGTTTATTTAAATGATGCCAAAGGAAATTTTACCAGGGAAGAAAATGCATTCAGCAATTTATTTTTAACTGCATCAACTGTTGTAGCCAATGATGTAAATGGAGATGGCTTTGTTGACCTGTTTATTGGTGCAAGGGCAGTGCCATGGGAATATGGACAGGTGCCGCAATCGTATTTATTAATCAATGATAAAAATGGACACTTTACAGATGTAACAAAAATATATGCACCGGAGCTTTCGCTTGCAGGATTTGTAACACAGGCTTTGTGGTTTGATATTGATAAAGATGGCGATAAGGACCTGCTGCTTTCTTTGGAATGGGGCAGCATAGAAGTATTTATTAATGATAAAGGAAGATTGACAAAAAAAGTATTGACTGATAAAAAAGGCTGGTGGAATTTTGTATTGCCGGTGGATATTGATAATGATGGAGACATTGATTTGATTGCCGGTAATCTTGGATTGAACAGCAGGTTGAAAGCGTCTGGTAAAGAACCGTTGCGGCTTTACTTTAATGATTTTGATGACAATGGTAAAAAAGAGCAGGTGCTTACTTATTATCTTGCCGGCAAAGAAATTTCATTTGCAAACAAAGCAGAGCTGGAAAAACAAATACCCATCCTGAAAAAGAAATTTTTATACGCCGGTGATTTTGCCAAAGCAACTTTAAAAGAATTGTTTACTGAAGATAAACTCGAAACAGCTTCGGTTTTAACTGCCGACTACATGGCGAGTGCGGTACTGATCAACAATGGTGGCTTGCAATTTGAAACAAAAGCATTGCCAATGGAAGCACAGTTCTCTTCCATGAAAGATGCAGTAGTGGTAAATGCAAATGATGATAACCTTCCCGACATTTTGATCATGGGAAATTACTACGATTCCAATATTGAAATGGGAAGATATGACGCCGACTTTGGAACTATCTTAATCAACAAAGGAAAAGGAAATTTTGCCGCTGAAACAATCAATGGTTTGGTAATTAAAAACCAGGTGCGTCATATTCGCCCTGTAACAATTGGTAAACAACAGGCGTTTATCATTGCCCGTAACAGTGATAGTGCTATGGTAATAAAGTTTGGAGAAAGAACGTACAAGAACAAATAAATTATTAATGGATCAATGTTACGTATCCTTTTTTGGTAACTCTTTTTCCTGACAACCCTTCCATTACAACCCAGTAAACAAAAGTATCTGTACCCAACGGTTCATTTTTGTATGTGCCATCCCATCCAACAGAAGGATTGCTGGTTTGAAACATGAGCTTGCCCCAACGGTTATAAATACTAAAGCTCAGCAACCTGTTTTTATTGTTAGGAGCAATTCTGAAGACATCATTGATCTTGTCATCATTGGGTGTAAATGCATTGGGCATATACAAAGGGTAATCACACACATCAAATATCTCAATGCTATCAGTTTTACTGCCGCAAACATTGTTTACACTTACATAATAACTGCCGGCTTGTGTAATATTGTATTCGGCATTGGTTGGAGTAAGACCGTTCATCCAGTAATATTTTTCAAAACCTTCTGTAGCTTTTAGGGTGATATTGCTGCTGCCGGTTAAACAGGTATCAATGCCAAGCGAAAGAGAACTTACATTCTTGTCTAAGGTGATTTGATAAAATTTTGTGCTGTCGCAACCCAGTGGAGTTTTGAATGTAACATAGTAAAGCCCGGAGTCCTGTATAACAGTGCTGTCGGGCAAGATGTAGGAACGTCCTTCGCAGATATTGATATTGTTAATGTTCAGCCGGTCGATGAGATCAGTGCAACAGGCAAGTGTTTGTTGGCAGATAGTATTTTTCGTTAATGGATAATCTTCCTTCCGCACAAGGGGACGACCGTAATCATAATATTGGTCAAACTGGTATGAAGGATCAGTACGCAAGCTGTCATGCGTAATATCTAATGTAGCAGGTGAGGCAAGTATATTTACTGGTTCATTTGCACAATCAATAACACCAGCATCGTCAGTTATTAAAAGTCCGTATTGTTTTGTATTGTTATTGCTTGTAAATATATTAATGCCATTTCGCCCTTTCGAAAAACAATTAACCGGGAAAACACCCTGTCCGTTATTATAACCCTGTTGCCAGGCCACCTGCCCATCGTCATCAATGCTTAATAACATTTTGGCTTCGTTATTATTAAAAAGCAAAATCCTGTTGCCATTGCTTTTGTCAATAGTGGCTTCCTTTATTTGACATGGGCTACCATTGGCAGGGCTATATGTAATTACATTTTGTATGTTGCCACGGTTATCAGTAATAATATTCGCACCTTTTTCAGTAAAGCCATTTGGCCCATTGTTATAAAAAGTAGTTATAAACGAAAGTTTTCCGTCTGCAAGTTCTTTTACGTTTACAACATCAGGAACGTAAGTATTATAAGGTGCACCAAATTCATGGCTTGCTTCCCAGTTAATATTCCCTGTTGTGTAATCCAGTTCAAAAAAATGAAAGTTGCCTTCTTTTATTTCACCGTTCACGGCAATTGTTTTATGTGCTACATCTCCAATTACAATATTACCGTTTGCTGTTTGTGTAATGGCTCTTTTATTACTTACGCCCAATCCGCCGGCATCAAAAAGAAAAGTAAATAAATAGGTTAACCATCTAACAGTTCCGTCAGGCCCAATACGCAATACCCTGTTATACGAATGATCACCTGCTGACCTTTTGTAACCATTGTCAGCAGCAAGGTAAGCGATAAAATCACCATCGTTTGTTTTATAAATATTGGTAAAATTCAGGTCACCATCTGCATGTAAAGTTTTATTCCACACCACTTTGCCAAACCGGTCAATCTTTGCCAGTAACCCCCATTTTATTATAATGTCATCCCCGCCAAAAACCGTTATTCTCTGCTCTGCACTGCCTGCAATTACAAAGCCACCATCGGCTGTGCTCACCATATCAGCGGTATTAACCCCTCCAAAAAATATTAATTTTATAAAATCAAAATAATTTACCTGGTATGTGTACGACCATATTGGCGAGCCCTTTTCAGAATATTTAGCAATATGACCTGCATGATTATAGTCAAACAGTTTGCCAGCCGAAATTATTTCACCATTAGCAGCTACAGCACTCTTTGTGAAATTTTCGTAAGAGCTTGTATTGAATTGCAAAGAAGTAAATTTATTGATACAGTTTTGGGAACTGGCTTGCATTGTAAAAGCAAACAGCGATACAAATAATGAAGAACAAGTTTTTAATGGCGGTGCAATCATTTAAAGTGGCTTCTGTCGTTGACTGTAGCCTGCTTAAAGTTAACCAATCTCCCTGAAGAATCAGGTCGCTATTGCTTTTTATAAGACATAAAACAGGATTACTATCAGCGCAAACGATTGAAACTGTGTTTCTACTTATAATACATTACCGGGTAATAGATCCTGGTTACCCATTTGGTACTGTCTTTTTCCTGTAGCCTGTTGCTGATGAGTTTAAAAAAAGGAATGGCCGGGGCTGTTAGATTGTAATCATGTACATAATTTTCCATCACAGTAAAAGCGCTATCTGATTTTTTAGTATCACCTTTTACATCCGCCACTAAAATATTTCCATGCGGCAGCATCCATTTGTAAAATATTTTTCCTGATGATGGTAATATCTTATTGGTTGGTATCGCCACTTTAGTAAGATAATGGACACGGTCGCCGCTGTAAACATTCAGCATGGGTGAATCGGTGGCCATGGCAGCATGGCTGTTAATGTAATTTCTAAGGTCGCCGATCATTGAATATATTTTTTTAATGGATGGATAACCTTTTGTTGAATCAAATGTAAAAACAAGGGAAGTATCTTTTACAGACTCCCGGCGTATATCCAGCCCATATATCCTTTCATCGTTGGTATAATAAGTTGGGATGGAACCAAGGATGGAATGAAAATCATTTTTCAGGCTGGCAGTGACAAAATAAATTTTCAGTCTTTTAAAAGGATTATAGGAAGTGGGGATCTGTGTCTGCCATTCCAATTTGATGGAATCCGTTTCCAGTGGAATAAAAAGTAAAGAAGACTTTACAGTTATTGTAGGGTTACTTATGTCAATATCAACAGAATTGGTAGTTACATCCGACAAAGCATAAGTATTACCATTCAGGGATAATTTTTTATCAGCCACATCATATTTTCCCGGCCACCAGTTACTCCAGTTTTTACTGTCAGAAACTGTCCTGAAAAGCCCCTTCAGGTTATTTTGAAAAACTATCGACCTATTTACGGTAATTACATTCGGTATAAGCAGATATAAAAGAGAAATAAATAAAATAAGGATGACAATCAAACCGCTAATCAGCTTTTTCATTTTAATAATTTATCAGCAAACAAATTTTAAGCAAATAAAGTTAAAATCACTCACTAAATTGTGTTCAAATTATTTTTTATGAAACGATTACTCAATAGCCTCACTTTTATTTTCATTTTTACTGCCGCTCAGTCACAGGACTCCTGGAAAATCACCGCCAGCAAAATTGATCCTTCCAACTACTACGGCATCACAGTGGCTAATGGGCAGATCGGAATTGTAAGCAGTGCAGAAGCGTTTAAAGTAAAAGATGTAGTGCTTGCAGGGGCATACGATTTGTACGGACGTGGCAGAGTAAGCAATTTTTTAAAAAGTTTTAACCTCCTCAATATGTATATGGAGATTGATGGCAGAAGGCTTGCAAACAATGATGCCACCAACATGAAGCAGGAGCTGGATATGCAGCATGCCAGCTTTACCACCTCATTTGATTATAAAGATGTGGCTACCATTTCTTACACTTATTATGCACTGCGGCAGTTGCCTTATTCAGTGTTGATGGATATTACTGTAACTGCAAATAAAGAATTGAACCTCGGTAGTGCCAGCCAGATGGAAGCACCGGATGCATTGAAAGATGTACAGAATTATTACAATGAAATTGACAGGCCACATACTACCATCAGCTTACTAACTTCTGCAGCAAAAAGCCCCACAGGAAAATTATTGATGTGTGCCAGCAATGCTTTTATTTTTAGTGAAACACATGGTAACGAGCCAAGAGTGATACATGAAATGTGGGACAACAATATGCACCTGATGAAGTTTGCAAAAAAAATGAAAGCAGGTGAAAGTTACCGTTATTCAATCGTTGGCTCTTCCATTACATCTGCTCATCACAACGATCCATTGAACGAAGCAGAACGGCTTACCATTTTTGCAAAACTGCAGGGCAGGGACAAGCTGATAGAAATGCACAACAAGGCATGGGATGAATTATGGAAGAGTGATATTGTGATAGATGGAGATGCCCAAGCCCAGCAGGATATTCACAGTATGATGTATCACCTCTATTCATTTGTTAGGGAAGGAACAGCCAACAGCCCGTCGCCAATGGGTTTGAGCGGATTGGGATACAATGGCCATGTGTTTTGGGATACTGAATTATGGATGTTTCCGGCATTGCTTCAACTGCACCCGGAGATGGCAAAGAGCATGATTGAATACCGTTTTGAAAGATTGGAAGCGGCCAAAAGAAATGCATTTGGCAAAGGATATAAAGGGGCTATGTATCCCTGGGAAAGTGCAGAAACCGGCGTGGAAGAAACACCGGTATGGGCATTGAGTGGACCGTTTGAACACCACATCACCGCAGATATTGCTTTTGCTGCATGGAATTATTATTGCGTAATACAGGACAAGAATTGGCTGAGAGAAAAAGGCTGGCCCATCTTAAAAGCCACTGCAGATTTTTGGGCAAGCCGTGTAGAAAGGAATGGCCCGGGACAATACGATATAAAAAATGTAGTGGCTGCTGATGAGTGGGCAGAGAATGTTGACAATAATGCCTTTACTAACGCTGCCGCTAAGGCCAATTTAAAATGTGCAAGCGAAGCTGCCAAATTATTAGGCATTGTACCTGATGCAGACTGGATGAATGTGGCCAACAACATTCCAATTTTAAAAATGGCAGATGGCACAACAAAAGAACATTCCACTTACAACGGAGAAGGCATTAAGCAGGCCGATGTAAATTTATTGGGTTATCCGTTAAAAGAAATCACAGATGCAAAGCAAGTGAAAAAAGATTTAGATTATTATTCTGTAAGGGTTCCCAACGAAGGTACACCGGCAATGACACAGGCCATCTTTGCGCTGCTTTATGCAAGGGTTGGCGCCAGGGAAAAAGCTACTCACTTTTTTAATGATTCCTACAAGCCAAACTTGTTGCCGCCGTTTAATGTGATTGCAGAAACAAAGGGAGGAACCAATCCATATTTTGCCACTGGTGCCGGTGGAATTTTGCAGGCAGTGCTGAATGGTTTTGGCGGATTGGAAATTACGCCAACAGGGATAACACAATTGAAATCAATTTTGCCGCTGCAATGGAAAAGCCTTACGCTTAAAGGGATTGGGGTGGATAAGAAAACATTTATAGTGAAGTAAGCGCTAAACAAGGAAGCCATGTTTTAAAAACATGGCTTCCTTGTTTAGCAAATAATATAATTTAACAACCAGTAATTAACTGATTGTCCAGGTTTCATTTCCTTTCAGCAATTTATCCAAATCGCCTTTGCCTTTTTTTGCAATTACATCTTCTATCTGTAATGCCATGCCTTCTTCGTAACAGGGTCTGTCGGTTTCGTAGAAAACACCGAAGGGTCTTGGTAAGTGTCCTGCCAATCTTGGATCATCAAACATGCGGATAAGAATCTGGGCTTTGTAAAAATCTTTATCATCATGCATCCACAGATCATCTGTGCTGGCACCTTCTGCTAAATCAACAATCACAGGTTTAAATCCATCCAGCTTAATACCTTTGTTTTGTGTGGCACCAAATATCAATGGTTTGCCCTGTTCCAAAAATAATACTTCATCTGCCTTGCTGCTCTTTTCAGTAAACACTTCAAAAGCGCCATCATTAAAGATGTTGCAGTTTTGATAGATTTCTAAAAAAGATGTTCCTTTATGTGTCTGGCTGCGTAAGAGCATTGCCTGCAAATGTTTGGGGTCCCTATCCATGGTACGGGCTATAAAACTGGCATCTGCACCCATGGCCAGTGCCAGCGGATTGAAAGGATGATCGATACTTCCGAAAGGGGTTGATTTGGTGATTTTATTTTCTTCTGAAGTAGGAGAGTATTGCCCTTTTGTCAATCCATAAATCTGGTTGTTGAACAGCAAAATATTTACATCAAAATTTCTACGCAGTAAATGAATGGTGTGGTTACCGCCAATGCTGAGACCGTCGCCATCGCCGGTTACAATCCATACACTAAGTTCTGGCCTGGCAGCTTTTAAACCACTGGCCACTGCGGTTGCCCTGCCATGAATACTGTGCATACCATAAGTATTCATGTAATAAGGAAAGCGGCTGCTGCAGCCAATTCCGGATACAATTACAATATTTTCTTTTGGAATACCCAGTGTAGGCATCACTTTTTGCACCTGGGCTAATATAGAATAATCGCCACAACCGGGGCACCAGCGTACTTCCTGGTCGGTGGCAAAATCTTTTGCAGTTAATGGTTGTGCAGGTAAGGCTGTTGCTGTATCACTCATATGGCTCTAATTATTTAAGGGTGTAAAGTTACTAATTGCAGGGAACAATATAAAAAAATCAGTTGGTTAGATAGTTAGAATTATGCAAACGTTGCCGAGAGGGTTAAATGAATATTCAATAAACAATTGAAGCCTGTAAAAAGGTGGTCGACCTTTTTACAGCTCAGGGATTTTAATGAAGGTGGACCACCTTATGCATTAGCTAAAAAACATGGACCGCTTATTGAATATTTCCCTGCAGCTCTTCCCAATATTCCGCCGCCCTTCTTGTATGTGGTATCACAATGGTGCCGCCAACAATATTTGCCACCGCAAATACCTCATACAGTTGTTCGGTTGTTACGCCCACTTCTCGTGCTTTGCCTAAATGATATTTGATGCAATCATCGCAACGCAGTACCATGCTGGCTACCAGGCCGAGCAATTCTTTTGTTTTTACATCCAGCGCACCTTCAGCGTAGGTGTTAGTATCCAGGTTCCAGAGGCGTTTTATGACGAGGTTGTCTTTTTCTAAAATCACCTCGTTCATTTTAGTGCGGTAGTCGTTGAATTCTTTTACAAGTAATGACATGTGTAGCTATTTAATGGATGATTAAAATACAAATGTACAAGAGTGTACTTCGCTGCTCTTTATAAACTCTGCCACCTTTGTTAGGTAGCAATACAAAAGCTGGGTACAAAAAACTACATTTGGTAATTAAAAAATTACCATGAAACTAAGAGCTGCCGCCATTTTATATTTACTGTTTTTTTTGTCCGCTGTTACAATTGCCCAATCTTTTGACGCAAAATATTTCAATGCAATGCAATGGCGCTGCATCGGTCCACACCGAGGCGGACGAACTGTTGGTGCAGTCGGCGTTCCATCACAACCCAATGTATTTTACATCGGCGTAAACAATGGCGGTGTTTGGAAAACAAATGACTTTGGCCGTACATGGAAACCTATTTTTGATGACCAACCTATTGGCAGTATTGGCGATGTGGTGGTGGCACCTTCCAATCCCGATGTGCTGTATGTGGGCAGTGGTGAAGGCTTGCAAAGACCAGACCTGAGCGTTGGCGATGGAATTTATAAATCAACTGACGGGGGAAAGACTTGGATAAATGTTGGTTTGAAAAATGCACAGCAAATCGGCGGGCTTGCCATTGACCCCAGAAATGAGAACCGGTTGTTTGTGGCAGCATTGGGACATCCCTATGGTGCCAATGAAGAACGTGGTGTGTACAGAACAATTGATGGAGGTAAAACATGGGAAAGGGTTTTGTACAAAGATGAAAATACAGGTGCTGTACAGGTTGTGATTGACCCAAACAATTCAAACATTGTATATGCAGATATGTGGGCAGGCAGACAGGGGCCGTGGGAGAATGGTGCATGGAATGGAAAAGAAAGCGGCTTGTATAAATCTGTTGATGGAGGAACGACATGGAAAAAATTAACCGCCGGTTTGCCAACTGCCGAACAGGGCTTGGGCCGGATTGGTTTTTGTATTGCAGCTTCTAATTCAAATCGTTTATACGCCACCGTTGATGCAGGAAAATACGGCGGGATCTACCGCAGCGATGATGCTGGGGAGAGCTGGATAAATATCAATGCTGATGAAAGACTGTGGGGTAGGGGCAGCGATTTTGCCGAAGTAAAAGTTGACCCAAAAAATGCGGACATTGTTTATACTGCTGATGTGGTGGTTTGGAAAAGTAAAGATGCTGGTAAAACCTGGGATGCGTTTCGTGGTGCGCCAGGTGGCGATGATTATCACCGCATCTGGATAAATCCTAACGACCCAAAAATTATTTTAATTGCAAGCGATCAGGGCGCTATTATTACCGTAAATGCTGGTGAAACTTTTTCATCATGGTACAATCAGCCAACTGCACAGTTTTATCATGTAAGTGCGGATAATTCTTTTCCATACAATGTATACAGTGGCCAGCAGGAAAGCGGCAGTGTGGGCATTGCATCAAGGGGCAATGGCGGACAAATTACTTACCGGGACTGGCAACCTGTGAGTGCAGAAGAATATGGCTATGTTGTTGCTGACCCTTTGGACAACAATATTATTTATGGTGGAAAGATTTCCAGGTTTGATAAACGTACCGGACAGGTGCAAAGTATTTCTCCAAAGCTTCCCTCTTCTATTGGAGAGGGGCCGGGGCTGAGGTATTTAAGAACAGCGCCAATTGTATTTAGTCCGCTTAATAAAAAGTTGATGTTCTTTGCAGGTAATGTTTTGTTTAAAACATATAATGGGGGTACAAGCTGGCAAACTATCAGCCCAGATTTAACAAGAGAAAGTTGGGACATTCCAGAGAATGTTGGTGTGTATACAAAAGAAGAAATGAAAACAATGCCAAGGCGTGGAGTAATTTATACCGTTGCGCCTTCATACATTGACAGCAATACAATTTGGTGCGGTACAGATGATGGCTTAATTCATGTGACAAAAGATGCTGGTAAAACATGGAAGAATGTTACACCGCCAGGAGTAACAAGCTGGAGCAAAGTATCCTTGATGGATGCAGGTCATACTGATGCAAAAACTGCATATGCTGCAATAAATCGAATACGCCTTGACGATATGAAGCCGCATATTTATAAAACAACTGATGGGGGAAAAATATGGAAGGAGATTGTAAATGGATTACCCAATGACCCAATCAATGTGGTAAAAGAAGACCCTGTAAGAAAAGGATTGTTATTTGCAGGAAGTGAAAGAGCTGTATATGTTTCATTTGATGATGGAGAAAACTGGCAGTCGTTAAGACTGAACATGCCTGCAACTTCAATAAGAGATTTGGTGATAAAGGATGATGATATTTTAGTGGGCACACATGGCAGGAGTTTTTGGATACTGGATAATATTACTGCATTACGCCAGTTAAAAAATCAGCTTGCCAGTTCAGCAACTATTTTTTACAAACCACAAAAAACTTACAGGGTGAGATGGAGCATGTATCCTGATACACCTTTGCCACAGGAAGAGCCAGCCGGGCAAAATCCACCTGATGGCGCCATGATTGATTATTATCTTGCTGAAAAAGCCGGAAATATAAGCCTGGAAATTTTAGATACAAAGGAAACGGTTATACGAAAATATACTTCCACTGATACGATGTACAAAATCCCCGATGTAAATATTCCACATTACTGGATTAGGCCACAACAAATTTTATCGGGAGAAGCAGGCAATCATCGTTTTTTATGGGATATGCATTATGCGCCACTCAATGTGCCGCCATCTTATCCAATCTCTGCTATCTACATGAACACAGCGCCGGTAGCCACTTCACCGTGGGTAATGCCTGGTATTTATACAGCAAGGCTTACGGCAAATGGAAAAATATACAACCAAAATTTTGAAGTGGTTATGGACCCAAGAGTAAAAACAAGTAAAAAAGATTTGCAGTTGCAGCATGATTTGAGTGTGATTTGTTACAATAATATTTTAAAATGTATGAAAGCAGGGGGAGCAACTGATGAGGTTTCTGAAAAAGCAAAAACTTTATCAAAGTATTTAAATGCCTTCACTTCACTGCACAATGCTTTGCAGGAAAGCGACTGGCCACCAACAACACAGATGATAAATACTGCAAAAAGAACGCAGACTGATTTTGAACAGTTTTATAAAGGAATAAAATAAAAACGATTATTCTTTACAACCATTTAAAAAATCTTTTACACCCAGCACAATTTTATCTACCATTTGCTGCTGAAAACCTTCATCTAAAATTTTTGTTTCTTCTTCGAGGTTACTGATGAATAAAGTTTCTATCAGCGCATTGGGATACTCAATGGGGCTGTTGAGCATAAAGTTAAAAGAGCCGGTATTGCCATATTCTTTTAGCCCAAGTTCCAGCATACGTTTGTAAATATCCAGGCTCAAATTTCTAAAACCAGGATAGCGGTAATAGGTGCTGGTACCGCCAGAGCGGAATGGATCTTCAGATGAATTAAGATGGATGCTCAGCAAAAGATCGGGTAAACTGTCACGATAAAAAAGAATGCGTTCTTTGTTGTCAAAAAACTGTTCTTTAGTTCTTGTCATAATTACTTTGGCACCTTCTTTTTGTAAAGCTTTTTGCAGTTTTAAAGACAGTGCCAATGTTACTTCTTTTTCATAAATACTTGTAGCACCCACAGCTCCATTGTTAGTGCCGCCGTGTCCTGCATCTACAGCGATTGTTAAATTTTTGAGTGATAAATTTTCAGGCTGGTGCTTTACTTTTATCATCAGGCTGTTGCCTTTGTAAAATACCTGGTGGCCCCAATGCTGCTGGTGATTTAACTGAATGCTGATCCTGAAAATATCATCGGTTATTTGTTCATATTCCACCGATTTAATTTCTTTTACATTTTGCAATTGTGTTATCCAGTTAGTATTACCGGTAGCACCAAAAATATCCACTACAATTTTAGATGGATTGGTTAATTGAAATGATTGATAAGGCAGTTTTGTAAACAGGCCAACTCTTACATAATCATAATCTCCTTCACCATACACATTCCATTTATCTGTTAATGACTCAGGAGTGAAACTTCCTTTAGGCATCAGTGTTACCAGCTCTTCCGGAATGTAGGCTGTTCTTGATTTAGCCAATTGTACTTTGTAATGGGTGCCAACCTTGCCAATAATTTTCAACACAATATTACTGTCGATGTAACCAATTTTAGCACCACCCAACCGGTCATCACCCAGGCCATATTCCAAGTGAGCCAATCTCCCTTTGGTAATGGCAATGTCTGACGCCAATGGTGACATCACAGAAAAATTATTTTTTGTTTCTTTTGTAATTTTTTTTCCAGAAGAATCCATCACGGTTACAGCAATTTTCTTCATGGCAAAACTATCCGAAGGCTTCACTGCATATTCGCCCTGGTAAATACCAGTCATCCCTTTGGTTTGACTGATGGGCATTTCATACAGTACTGTTTCATACAATGTTTTTACAACACAACCCGGCAATGCTTTTACTTTAAATTTTATTTTATCTCCCGGCTGTAATACCAGATCGCCTTCAGGATATACTCCAATGCTTTCAATGTCCAATGCCTTTACAGGTTCTGCCGGCTTTGGGGCAGTGTAGGTATAATTTATTTTTTTTGATGTTACTTTCAACAAGCCTTCCGATCTGATGTTGAAAGCTGTGTCGCCTGGTAATAAATTTATTTCAAGTGCAAAGGCACCGGTGGGATATACTTTTACCGGTTTATCATTAATGGTGAGGCTGCAGGTTTTGCAGGTGCTGCCAATGATGAATTGTTTTGCGTAAACAACAGCATTGATTTGTTTAGAAGGGTTTACCAGTTTTATAAAAGGCTGGCCATCCTGCGAAAAAATGATGGCAGGGAATAAGAAAAAACAAAGTGACAGAAGAATTTTCATGAAGGCAAGTTAAAAGAAAACTTGTTATAAGTTTAGTAATGGCCTGTTACTTTTCAACAAAAAAATATTACCGGAATAAAATTTGTTTTTGAAAACTGTTGCCTTTATCATCTGTTACTTCAACAGTGTACAAACCGGCAGGAGGCGTATTTGCCGGCAAAATCATTTTTATACTGTTGCCTTTATCAACCAGCCAGCCAGATTTATAAATAAGTGTACCCTTTTGATCTGTCAGCTTGATGCTGCAGTTTCCTTTTTCAAAATTATTCAGCGATAGATTAATCCGGCCACCTTCAACAGGATTGGGATTTACTGAAATGCTGGCATTGTTTGCTGCATTGTTACCTGATTTTACAGTGGCAGAATATTTTATTTCACCTGTATAAGGCTTGAATCCAATTCTGTAAAAATGTAAGGCACCTGTAACGCCGCTGTGTATGTACAGCCAATCAGATTGCCGGGCATTGTAAGCAGGAATTAATGCAATGACAGAAAAATGGATGCCATCATTTGAGTGTTCTACAAAATATTCTCCGGGAATATCCCCTTTATTCACCTGCCATTTTACTGTGTTATCAGCATCATGGTTATCAACTGAAATATCGGTAAAATCAAAATCAGCTGCAGTTCCTGAAATTCTCCTGTAAACCAGGCGGATCCTGTCTGCGGCATAACTACCGCTTTCATTAATTACGTCGAAGCTGTACTTTGTTTTCCCGGCTAAATTTACCGGGATGATCTTACCTGTGAAATTATCTTCCAGCAAGGCACACAAACCGGGTTGCTCCATGTTAGTTGCAGCCAGCTCCAAAGAGTATGTCCTGATTTTTAATTGTGAAAGATTAAAGAAAACACTGTCATCTCCCGTAACAGGCTGCCTTCTTTCAATAGCCAAAAGCTGGTTGTTTTTGCTGACAGCAATATTTTCTGTGAACCCTTTTAGCTTAACAGCATCCTGCTCATTTATCTCATTCGTGTATTCGTTGTTGTAAGTAATCAGTAAGCCATCCAATAATGCGGTAGCGTTGTCGGTATCAGTAAATCCAAGACTGGCTCTTATACTGCTGATGGTATTTTGTAGCTTTACCGGCCTGCCAAAAGGAGCGGAAGAACTGGTATTTATTTTATCCGATTCCTTGATCTGTAAATTACCAGCACCGGAAAAATTTACTAAAAATGCGGCGCCTGATTCGATGGTGCCATCATTTGGCAAAGTCGTTGTTCCGCTTCCGGTTACTGTCTGGTCGTAATTACCATTGGCATTATTCCAGGCAAATGTTACAAAACCACCTGCGCTACTTAATCCGCCAATTGCAGGATCCCACAGGTAATAAATATCACCAAGGCCAGACCTTGTAATTGTATGAAAATTGATGGCAGATGCAAATGGATTGCCAACTACCTGGAAGCCTGTGCCTACTGTGTTATTAATTGTTTGTGTGCCAATATTCACAGGCCCTTTAGGCCGCAGTGTGGTGATGGCTGGTACTACATCAGGACCTCCAATAATAAAATTTCTATCGCCTCTTACAAACAACATATAACCCGGATAAGTATTTACAGGAATAGTGGTAGCGGAAGGGGCCGTCCATGCAGCACCGGTATAATATTTAAGTGATGGCTTGTTGCTTGAACCTTTGTCATAACCATTTACGGCCGTGGTGCTGGAAGTGATTAATGTGCCGGATTGTACAGTGTAAGCTGGCGGCGGAATAGTGGTAGCCTGCTGTCCATCCTGCCATGCCTGGCTAATAGTAGTACCGCCAGAAGGGGTAAACGGGGCCGTGAGTAACCTCCAGGAACGGCGTGCAGGCACAAAACGCTCCACTGTTACATCTCCATTAATACTGCCTGAGCTGCTGTTTATCCTGGCAGTGCCTGATGCGTCTGATTTCAGCACCAGGTTGCCGCCTGTATTTAATATTGCTCCTGTGTTCAATGTAACACTTCCAGGTGTAGCGCCTGCGGTTATATTTAAAGTGCTGGCTAATGCAGCAGAAGCTCCAGTGTTTAACAACAGGTCTTTTAATGTTTCAGCACCCGAAGTAAATGTAAGATTACCGGCAGTACCATTAAGTGTGAGACCGGATGTGGCTGACCCTGAAATACTTCCGGTGCCGCTAACTGCTCCGCCAATGCTAAGTTTATAATTATTTAGTGTAACGGTTGCTGTTCCATTTAAAGTAAGGTTGGCTATATTGATATCACTGTTCAGTACCGGCATTGGGCTGGCACTGTTTAAAATAACAGCATCTACACCGCTGTTGTTAGGTACTGTTCCGCAACTCCAGTTTCCTGGTGTATTCCAATCGCTGGTGCCACCGCCAGGCCAGGTGTTGGAAACAGCCACCACCGTGGGGGCTGAAGTATTGCTGCAACCCAGTATATTCGTCAGTGTTACTGTGTAATTTCCTGAAGCATTTACACTAACAGTCTGTGTTGTTTGCCCGGAAGACCAAGAGTAAGTATAGCCCGGATCGTATTCCCAAAAATCTTTTTTGTAAATACCGGTCCAGCCAGTGCCTATATAACCTTTGCTGCCGATACTAAAACCAACAGAGAGTTCCCTAACTCCGCCGCCAAAATTCGCTTTTGCAACCCAACTATCGGTAGCCTGGTCATATTCCCAAAAATCACTTTTGTCTGTATTGCTGCTGTATTCATAACCTGTTCCAAGGTATCCTTTACCGCCAATACTAAAAGCGGCAGCCCCTTCTCTTGCCGTACCTCCAAAATCTGCTTTCTGCGTCCAGCTATCTGCAGCAGGGTTATATTCCCAAAAATCTTTTTTGTCAATATCTGCTGCAATATCATAACCTGTTCCAATGTATCCTTTGCTGGCAATACTAAATCCTTTAGCTGCTTCCCTTGCGGTGCCGCCAAAATTTGCTTTCTGTGTCCAGCCATTTGTTGAAGGATCGTATTCCCAGAAATCATTTTTGTCAACAGTTCCATTAAAGCCAGTACCAATATATCCTTTACTGCCAATGCTGAAGCCCACCGCATTGTCCCTGGCAACACCGCCAAAATTTGTTTTTTGTGTCCAGGTATTAGTGGCCTGATCATATTCCCAAAAGTCATTTCTTTTACCAGACACATCCCGGCCGGTGCCGATATATCCTTTGCTGCCTATGCTAAAACCGGTTGCATAATACCTTGCTGTGCCGCCAAAATTTGCTTTTTGTGTCCAGCTGTTTGTTGCCGGATCGTATTCCCAAAAATCATTTTTCCTGGTAGCGTCCCTACCAGTACCGATATAACCTTTGCTGCCAATACTAAAAGCAACAGTCCCATATCTTGCACTTCCACCAAAGTTTGTTTTTTGTGCCCACACATTACTTGCTGGTGCAGTCAATGTAATATTGCTGCCATCACAAAGGCTGACAGTGCCGGCCGGGGTAATGGTAGCTACCGGCGTGCAGGACTGAGCCAGGGAAATATATTGACTCAATATAAATACAAAAAATAAAATAAACTGCTTCATCATATTACAAAACCTTTACAGGATTACTCCTATTTTTTTCATTTCTTCTTCAGTTACAGTGGGCGGCATTTTGCCCTTCTTAATTTTTGCAATAACCAATTTCGCCACTCTTGCTGCCTTTTCTTTTGTTTTAAAACCTTTATTTCCCGGTAACCCGGGTATGCTGGCCTGATGTATCATTAACTGGTTATCCGTATATATATTGTATCCAAACGTATAATCAGGGGCATCAATTATTTTGTAGGTAAAGTTTTTATTGTGGCTCAATGATATTTTTTTTGAATTAACAGCTTTTGGGGCAGTTTGGGCATGCAAACAGGCCGTTGCAAACAGCAAAAAAAATATTATCAGTTTATTTTTGTTTGTCATACTGCTTTTAGACTTACAATTATTAAATAAAGTTGCGGTTACGTGGTTTAAATTTTTAGTGGGTAAAAATAATGGTTGTTTTTACAGCTAATTTATACTTTTAATAAGCCAGGGCAGCATATCAAATATGGTTAAATTTATTCAGGTGACCCAGTTAAAGAGAACCAAAATAAACTTTTCTTCGGTGTGTAAATTTACAGTAATCTTTTTAACCTTGTTAGCGTTATTATCAGTAGTACTACATTGGTCTATCCAGCCCAAATGTTGGATTCGACAGTTCGGCAGTATGGGTAAAAACAAAAAGCCACTGCATGACAACGGCTTTTGTTAACTGAAGTGTAATTATTTACAAAGCATATTTGCCATCGGCAATCAACCTGTCTGCAACTCTTCTTCTTGCATCTTTACTATTGAATGGTGTGGCTTTGGTAAAACGTTTCAGCCCCAGCAACATCATTCTTTGTTCATCTCCTTCTGCAAAGGCATTGATGGCTTCTTTACCGGCTTTGTTCGTTTTGTCCACCGCATCATTGAGGCAGCACCTCATCATATCAATATATACCTGGCTTTCTGCTTCACCTTTTTTATCCACCATTTTAATAATCCTCAATAAAGTACTTTCAGCAGTAAATGTTTCAATCGACATATCAGCAATATTCATCAGTATTTCCTGCTCATCATTCAGCTTCATCATTAATTTTTGTACGGCTGCACCAGCCACCATCAGGATGGCTTTCTTCATATTTACAATAGCTTTTTTCTCTGCTGCAAAAGCACTTTCATCGTCATTGCCAAATTCCGGAATGCTCATCAGTTCTTTTGACACTGCCATGGCAGGCCCCATCAAATCAAGCTTTCCTTTCATTGCCCTTTTTAAAATCATATCCACTGTCAGCAGGCGGTTGATCTCATTGGTGCCTTCATAAATACGGTTGATACGGCTGTCACGGTAGGCACGGCTAATCATGTATTCATCACTAAAACCATTACCACCAAATATCTGCACACCTTCATCTACCACATAATCCAGTACTTCACTTCCATTCACTTTCAGTATCGCACATTCCACTGCAAATTCTTCTGCCGCACCCAGCACCGCTTCATTAAAAAGTTTGCCGGCATTCATTAATTCCACTTCTTTATCATCAATCCATTTGCTTGTTCTGTACAAAGCACTTTCACTGGCAAATATCCGGATAGCACTTTCGGCCAATTTATATTTGATAGCGCCAAAATTGGCAATGGCTGTTTTAAACTGTTCTCTTGTTTTTGCATATTCAATCACACCATTCAATGCCATCTTGGCTCCGCCGATAGCAGCAGCACATAATTTCAGTCTGCCAATATTTAAAATGTTGAAAGCGATGATATGCCCTTTTCCAACTTCGCCCAGTAAATTTTCCACCGGCACTTTACAATCCTGAAAATATAACTGCACTGTGGAGGAACCCTTAATTCCCATCTTATGTTCTTCAGGTCCCTGGGTAAATCCTTCCATCCCACGTTCAATGATAAACGCAGAAAATTTAGCGCCATCAATCTTTGCAAATACAGTATAGATGTCTGCAAAACCACCATTGGTGATCCAGCATTTTTGTCCATTTAAAATATAATGTTTGCCATCAGCAGAAAGTACCGCCGATGTTTTAGCACCCAGTGCATCACTGCCACTGTTGGGTTCCGTTAGCCCGTAAGCACCTTTCCATTCGCCGGTAGCCAGCTTGGGAATATATTTTTGTTTTTGTGCATCGGTGCCAAAATATAAAATAGGCAAAGTGCCAATACCGGTATGTGCTGCCACCGCCACACTAAAAGAATAACCGCCGCCAAGTCCTTCATTCACCAACGTGGAAGTGATAAAATCTTTTCCCAATCCACCAAAGCTTTCCGGAACCGAAGCGCCTAAAAGCCCCTGTTCACCGGCCTTTACCATCAATGACGGCATTAATCCCGGCTCTAATTTATCAATGCGGTCTACCACCGGGTGTATTTCAGCAGCAAGAAATTGAAGGCACATATCTTTTACCATCAATTGTTCTTCATTAAAATCTTCCGGCGTAAAACTGTCAAAAGCATTGCTTTCTTTGATTAACCATTCACCACCTTTTAGTGATGTTGTGGTTGGGGTTGTTGTGTTCATATAAAATCGTTTTTGCCCCCATTCCCTAAAGGGGTGATGAGGATTGTTATGAATTAAATCACTTTCAAAAATCTAAAGTTGTGTCAATTAAATGTATTTGCCTTAGTTCTCCGTTGGCTAACAGACGGGGGCATTATTTTAAATTATCATACACTTTTTGTAAAACTTCCTTCGCTATTTCAATCTGTCCGTTCGTTACACCATCCAGTGCTTCATTTAACGTTTGATTTGCCAGTTCCATTGTCTGTTCCTGTAATTGCTCGGCTTCTTTGGTAAGGTAGATCATATTGATCCTGCGGTCGTCTTTACTGGCAACCCGTTTTACCAGTTTTAGTTTTTCCAGGTTATCCACCAGTCTGGTAATGCTCGGCTTATCCCTGTAAGTCGCATCACACAATTGTTGCTGGCTCATGCCATCCTCCTTCCACAAATGGTAGAGCACACTCCATTGTTCAATTGTGATATCTAAGTTAGCCTGTTTAAAATTTTTCTGCAAGCGCCTTGCAATGGCCGTACTTGCCTTGCCGGTAATAAAGCTGTAGAGTTCTCCTTTTTTAAATTGGTTGTTTGGCATATAGTTGTTTATGCAACTAAACAAAGTTAATGATTCGTTTGATAATTTAAAATTTATTTTTGTGTTACCTGCGGTAGTGCATCAATCAACATTGTTGTGTCACTCACTTGTACGGCATACCATTATGCAGCTTACCATCCTCAGTATTTCATTGATACTTTTTATCTTTTATGCTGCATTGATTATTTATTATGCCATCAGCTGGCGGAGCATCCCTGATTATGTAAACTGCCAATCATTAGAAGAAGACAGGAAACAAGAAACAAAAATTTCCATCATCATCCCTGCCCGGAACGAAGAACAAAATATAAAAACCTGTCTCGATTCCATCTGTAACCAATCTTATCCAAAAGAATTATATGAAGTGTTGGTGATAGACGATTATTCTACCGATGCAACTGCAGCAATTGTAAAAAGTCATTCCGAAAAAAATGTGCAGCTTATTTCATTGCAGCAAATCACCAAGGGTGCCACAATCAATTCATACAAAAAAAAAGCAATCGAATTAGCCATAGCCCAATCAACCGGCGAAATAATCGTGACAACTGATGCCGACTGCATTGTGCCTGCAAACTGGCTGCAAACCATTGCTTCTTTTTACAAACAAAACGATGCTGCATTTATCGCCATGCCGGTGAGTTACAATTGCCAACATAATTTTTTAGAAATATTTCAGTCCTTAGATTTTATGACGCTGCAGGGAATCACCGGGGCTTCAGTTTACAAACGCATCCACAGCATGTGTAATGGCGCCAACCTTGCTTACACAAAAAAAGCTTTTTATGCAGCAGGAGGGTTTACCGGCATAGATAATATTGCCAGCGGCGACGATATGCTGTTGATGCATAAAATTTATCAGCAGCAGCCGGCTAAAGTTTTTTTCTTAAAATCGAAAGAAGTGATTGTGCAAACACAACCAATGCAAACCTTAAAAGATTTCTTCAATCAACGCATCCGCTGGGCAAGCAAGGCAGACAAGTATGATGATAAAAGAATTTTTGGAGTACTCCTGTTAGTGTATCTTTTGAATGTAGCCCTGCTTGTTTTACCTGCAGTTTGCTTTTTTCAAAATATTCAACCTTGCCTGCCGGCAGGCAGGTATTCAATGTTCAATGTACAGTTTTCATTGTTTGCATTTTGGAGCATGCTGCTGCTTGGCAAAACAATTATTGAATTAATTTTTCTTTTTCCCGTTGCTCATTTTTTTTCAAAACAAAACTTACTTTTTTATTTTCCATTGGCACAACCGCTTCATATTCTCTACACTGTCATTGCTGGCTGGCTCGGTAAGTTTGGAACTTACCGATGGAAAGGGAGGGAGGTGAAATAATTTTTCTTATCCTTTCTGCAGGTGCTTTATCTTTTTATTCATCACATAAAACCATACTGGTGGTATCATTGCCAATATCATGCTGCCGGGATAACCTGTTGGTAATTGTGGTGCATCATCATGGTGCTGGAGCAGTTGATATTTTTTGCTGGCAAGATAATGATGATCACTGTGGCGGCTCAGTTCAAACAACATCAGCCTGCCCAAAACATGGTTACTGTTCCAGCTGTGATGCGGCATGGCACGTTCGTATTTACCTGCTGCCGTCTCTTTTCTTTGCAGGCCGTAGTGTTCAATATAGTTCACCGTTTCTAATAAAAGGATACCGATAAAGGCGGCACATAAAAAGTAGAAAGTAACCGTCAATCCAAAACTAAAAAGGATTACAGCAACAAAGAATAATTGTATAAAATGTGCCTGCAGCATTTCATTTTTCCAATGCAAAACGGCAAGCCCTTTTTTTCTCATTTCACCATTGGCAATCTTCCAGGCAGAGAAGTAAGAAAAGACAATAGTGCGTAAATAAAAAAGATAAACCGGTTCATTGTACCGGGCACTGCTGGGGTCTTGTGGCGTGGCTACATTTTTATGATGGCCTTTATTGTGCTCAATAAAAAAGTGCATATAAAGTGAAGTGAGTAAAGATGCCTTTGCCAAAGATTGTTCGAATGCATTTACCCTGTGGCCCAACTCATGTGCTACATTAATACCAAAAGTGCCGCAGAGCAATCCCATGCTGCAAACCCTCCCTGCAATATCCCACGCTGATAAGATTGTTGAATGAAAACTGTTGAGAAAAATATACAATGCAACAAACTGAAGCAACACAAAACTGTAGAGCATATAATCATACAGCTTATCCTTCTTTGCTACTTCTTCTTCTGCAGCATCCATATTTTTTTCATCCGGCTTCAGTAATAATTCAATCACCGGTATGATAATCCATGCAAACATCATCGGGCTCCAGGTAAGCCAGCCAGTTGAAGTAAAAGACAGGTATGCCAAAATATAAATGGCCACCGGAGACAAATATTTGAATGCCCGGATTTTCATACAGCAAATAATTTATTCAGTTTGTTTGTCTTTTTTGATTGCAATTTTATATAATGTAAATGCCATCAATGCAAAAAATAATACACCCAGTATTTGATAAGTTCCATGCCCGACAGCTCCGCTGAATCCAGCCTCCATATTTAATTTATTTAAAACCGCCGCCGGCCCGTCAAAGCCAGCCATGATAGCAAATATTACCCCGGCAACAGCACCTCCGGCTACTAACCCGGTAGCAAACAAATTGCCTTTGCCTAACTCTTCTTCTTCTGCACTCAGTGCTTTTATATTTTTTCTTTTCTGGTACATTTCTGCTAACCCTCTTACAGCACCACCGGCAAAAATTGGCAATGTAGTACTCAATGGTAAATAAGCACCCACCGCAAAACTCAATGCTTTGATACCACACAATTCCATTACCACCGCAACAAAAACACCTGCCAGTACAAATTGCCAGTCAAGGTTATTTGATAAAATTCCTTTGTCTAAAGTTGCCATCAATGTGCCTTGTGGTGCAGGATAAAATTCACTTCCAATAGCATGTCCCGTTACACCCTTCGCAATCATCGCAGCTGTGGGAGTATCTAAAAATTTTACAGTGAGGCCAATTACAATGGAAGAAACAATGGCACCAACAAATAAAGCAATTTGCTGATTACGGGGAGTTGCTCCTACAATGTAACCACTCTTTAAATCCTGTGACGTGGCTCCTGCATTGGCAGCAGCAATACAGATCATTCCTCCCACCACCAGTGCCATTGGTTCGTAGGCTTTGCCTGTCCACCCTACAGCAATAAATATTAAGCAGGTACCCATCAGCGTGGCAATCGTCATACCGCTGATTGGGTTATTGGAAGAGCCTATCAATCCAACAATACGGGAAGAAACGGTAACAAAGAAAGCACCGAATATTACCACCAGTAAACCAATCAGTAATTTTTGCCCAATGCCGGCACCAGGCAATTGTGGTAATAGTGCCATTAACACGATGAGGCCAATGCTGCCAAACAAAACAACTTTTATATCAAGGTCACGGTCAGTACGTAACACTTCTTTTTTTGTACCATCCGCATTTTTTCCAATACTGCTCATGCTTCCTTTAAAAGATGATATAATAGTAGGTATTGTTTTGATGAGTGTAATAAATCCTCCGGCAGCCACCGCACCAGCACCAATCTGCCGGACATAAGCATAATAAATAGCGGCAGAAAAATCTTTAAAAGTATGTGCTACCGGATCCCATCCACCTTTACCGCCAGCTGTCAATGCATCTTTGAGGTAACCCAATTTAATCAGTTGTGTTGTGATCACATCAGGTGGAACCAGTTTGGATAATAATGGAATCATCACCATCCAGGCAAACACACCACCAGCAACCAATACCCCAGCAATCTTTGGCCCGATGATGTAACCTACACCTAAATACTCCGGTGTAATTTCTCCGCTTATTTTGGCACTTTGTAAATACTTACTTGTTTGTTGAGAGATATATGTAGGGACTTCTGCAATTACATGAAATACTTTTTGAAGAATAGCATAAGCAAATGCAAAGCCCAAACCATAGAAAGCAGTTTTAGCAAAATCACCGCCTTTTTCTCCTGCCTTCAGTACATCGCCGCAGGCGGTTCCTTCAGGATAAGGAAGGGTGTCGTGTTCATCCACAATTAATGAACGGCGAAGCGGTATCATCATCAATGTACCAAGGATACCGCCGAAAATGGCAAGGATCAAAATGGTGCCGTACTGAAAAAATTTCTCACCGCCGCCATCACTTAAAAATAAAAATCCGGGTAAGGTAAATACCACACCTGCTGCAATACTTTCACCGGCACTGCCGGTAGTTTGTATGATGTTGTTTTCAAGAATAGTTGTTTTAAAAAACTTACGGCCCAGTGTAATTGCAATTACTGCGATGGGGATAGAAGCAGAAACAGTAAGCCCTGCTTTCAGTGCAAGGTAAACAGTAGCGGCGCCGAATATCACACCGAATAAGCTGCCCAGTAAAATAGACTTGACGGTAAGCTCCGCCATTTTACTTTCAGCAGGCACAAAAGGCTGGAATGTTTTTTTCTCAGACATAAGCAAATGTTGGTTTTGAAAAAGTAAGATAAATAAAAAAGGCGACACAGTGCTGTATCGCCTTGATTGAAAAAATTATTTTGTTATGTAGAACCTGTTTTATCTTTTACAATTTGGTTCAGTGATTTTAATCTTGAATAAATTAAAATACCACCAATGAATGCAGCCACTACCAACAGCATAAAGAACATTTTTTTATCCGTAAAATCATCCCAGAAACCAGTCATTACACCAGCCACTTTTCCACCGATAGAAGTAGAAAGGAACCAGCCTCCCATCATCAAAGCAGTAAGCCTTGGCGGTGATAATTTTGAAACAAATGATAAACCAATCGGACTCAAAAATATTTCACTGATGGTAAATACAAAGTAAGTGCCCCACAGCCAGATCGGCGATGTCTTGTGCGTATAAATTGATGGAACAGACATCACAGCAAATACCATCACCAATGCAGACAGTCCTGAGATGAACATGGCCATGCCAAATTTAGATGCAGTGCTTGGTTCTTTACCTCTCTTCCTTAAATAATCAAAGAAGGGTACAAATAATAATGTGAGCAATACAATGAACAGCGGATTAATGGACTGAAACAATTCTGTGTTGGTGAGCTTTACACTTTTGCCACCCGGCCACTCGTTTTTTGGTACATTATTAAAGTAAGGATCCGGTCCCATCACCTGCTCTACCTTTCCATCAGCACCTTTAACATCTACAAAGTATTCGTTTACTTTATTCACCAGTCTTGGCGAATCAGATACTTCCTGTAAAGGAAATAATTTGCCGGTAATACTTGCAGTGGTTGGCGAAGCAATCCTGTCTGTATGCTTCTCAGCCCAAAGGGTAAGCCCGGTGGCATTTTGGTTATAAATAGTCCAGAACGCAATTGCAATAACAAAAATAAATAACAACGAACCAATACCTTTTTTATCCTGCCCTTCTGCTTTTACCCACAATGAAATATAAAAAGCAATGATTGGAATACAGGCAAAAATAAAAGCATCATTTGCCTGTGTACCCATAATAGAACTTCCAAATATTTTCAAAGGAAGTATCCATCCGATGACGGCTGAAATGATGGCGGGTAAAAAAACGTATCCCAAAATTTGAGGCAGGGACATATCGCCTTTTTGTGTAGGCTTTTTTATATCGCCAACTCTTATATCTTTTAAATTAAAAGAAAGAAAAATCAAACCAATGATGAGCCCGATACCGGCGGCACCAAAAGCATATCCCCAGCCATATTTGTTGCGTAAATAAGCCGCTACAAAATTGCAAACAAAGGCCCCGATATTGATGCCCATATAAAAAATATTGTAGGCATTGTCTTTTAATGGCTTCAGGTCTTCCCTATTATAAATATTACCCAGCAGGGTTGATATATTGGGTTTAAAAAAACCATTTCCAATAATGATAAGCGAAAGTGAAATAAACATAGCAGTATTACCTGGAAAGGAAAGCCCAAGATAACCTGCCGCCATAAGGCTGCCGCCAATAAAAATTGATTTGATATAACCCAGGTAACGATCTGCAATCAACCCCCCAATAAATGGTGTGAGGTAAACCAATGCGATAAAACTTCCTACAATGTCAGCACCTATTTTTGCGTCAAAACCTTTACCGCCAGTCTTGGTATCGATGGTGTAGAGTAATAAAATACCTACCATTAAATAATAAGCAAACCGCTCCCACATTTCTGTAAAAAAAAGTACATACAATGCCTTTGGGTGTTTGCCCATTTTTATTTGTTCACTCATACAATCGTTTTAGTTGGTTGATGTTTTTAAAATAAATAATTGCTCAAAGTAGCAAATTTCTTTTTACCGCTAAAATCCAATGTTTCTTTTGCAAATAAAAAAATAAAGAAACCGTTTATAAAATTAATATGGTTTACAAATTCAGCCACTTTAGCTTTGTCTATAAATCCTTTTCTTATATCTAAAATCTCATTTCATATTTATGAATATTCTGATTGTTGGCAATGGCGGCAGGGAACATGCTCTAGCCTGGAAAATGAAACAAAGCCCATTGTGCAGCCAGTTGTTTATTGCCCCCGGAAATGCAGGTACAGCAAGCCTCGGAACCAATGTGCCCATTAACACTACCGACTTTACTGCCCTGGCTTCTTTTTGTAATGATAATAAAATAGACATGCTGGTTGTGGGTCCGGAAGAACCCCTGGTAAAAGGCATTTATGATTTTTTTAAAACAAACCCCGCTACTTCACATATCCAGGTAATAGGCCCTTCGCAGGAAGCAGCACAGTTAGAAGGCAGCAAAGCTTTTGCAAAACAATTTATGATGCGGCACCAAATCCCTACGGCTGCATACCAGGAATTTGATGCTTTGAATTATGCAGAAGGGGTGATGTATATCAAAAGCCATAAGCTCCCGATTGTTTTAAAAGCAGATGGCTTGGCCGCAGGAAAAGGCGTGATCATTTGTAATAACCACATTGAAGCACTCGCCGAATTTGAGCTGATGATACAGCAATCGAAATTTGGTGATGCAGGAAAAAAAGTAGTGATAGAAGAATTTTTAAAAGGAATAGAATTAAGTGTATTTGCTTTAACAGATGGTGTAAACTATGTTTTATTGCCGGAGGCAAAAGATTATAAACGCATCGGCAAAGCTGATACGGGAGCCAATACCGGCGGAATGGGAGCAGTAAGCCCGGTGCCTTTTGCAGATGAAATATTTCTGCAGAAAGTAAATGAAAGAGTGGTAATACCAACCATCAAAGGCTTAAAAAAAGAAAACCTGGA
>JANMJU010000209.1:0-15310 GCA_031371545.1 Chitinophagaceae bacterium | reverse complement strand
AGGCGCTGTAATTCTTTACGGGGCACATTTTAAAACTTATTTACAATAAATTTTTTGTTGTTAAGTTTTATGTTAAGGTAGCGGCGGAGTAATTCTTTACACTGCCTTTTTTCTCTTTTGTGGTGAGGATTGAAAATGTTTATTTATAAACAAAGAGATATTTTTTTGAAATCATTAAGTTTTTTTATAAGCGCCGTAATTCTTTACGGCGCTATTTTTTTATTTACTTTTTTGCTTTTAAAATAATCAGTAAAAGATTTTGCAATCTTTTTATACATCCCGGTTAATCAAATAAAAATGTATTTGTCAATAGCCGCTAAGCCATTAATTGCAACTGCAAAAGAAACACTGCAACACCTCCTGCAAAACCAACCAATGCCAGCCAGCCAATCTTTTTTAAGTACCACATAAAATCAATTTGCTCAATACCCATCACGGCTACCCCGGCTGCAGTGCCAATGATGACGGCACTTCCACCAGTACCGGTAGTGAGTGCCAAAAATTCCCAGAAGGGATGATCAGTGGGATAAGCAGTAAGATCATACATGCCCTGTGATGCTGCCACCAGCGGTACATTATCAACAATGGCAGAAAGTAAACCGAGTGCCACACCAATCAGGTAATCATTTTTTAAAGAGCTGCTGAGAAAAGCGGCCAGCTCTTTTAGCAGGCCGTAAGATTGCAGGGCTGATACCGCCAGTAAAATTCCGAGGAAAAATAAAATGCTTGGCGTATCTACTTTTTGCAATGCTTTTGCAACGGTATATTTTTCTGCCACTTCCTGGTTCTTGCTTTTGTGAATGATGGTGGTGAGTACCCACATCAGGCCAAGGGCAAGCATCATGCCCATAAAAGGTGGCAAATGAGTGACCGTTTTAAAGGCAGGTACGAATAATAAAAATCCAACTCCTGCAAAAAGAATAATTCTGCCATCCCGTTTTTCTTTTGCTGTGCAGACGGATTCAGGTATGGCAGTAAGTTTTTTCCCTCTGAAACGATAAGACACAATGATGGCAGGGATAATTGCTGCCACCAGGCTTGGCAATATCAGTTGCTTCATAATATTCAATGCAGTGATTTGTCCGCCAATCCAGAGCATGGTAGTGGTAACATCTCCCAGCGGCGACCAGGCACCGCCTGCATTGGCCGCAATTACAATCATGCCTGCAAACCAAAGCCGGTCTTCTTTTTGATTTAAAATTTTGGTGCATAAAGAAGTCATTACAATGGCAGTGGTTAAATTATCAAGCAGGGCAGAAAGAAAAAAAGTAAGTGCTGTTACAATCAGTAACAGTTGCTGCTTGCTGGTTGTCTTTATTTTTTGTGTGATGATGTCGAAGCCGTCATGAGAGTCTATCAGCTCCACAATCGTCATGGCACCTAAGAGGAAAAAAAGTATAGAAGCGATTGCTCCCAAATGATGCAGCAGTTCTTCACTTACAATTTCTGTGGTGTTACTCTGCAGGATATAAATTGTCCAGCACAACACACCCGTTATTAAAGCCGAAGCAGCTTTGTTTATTTGCAAAGGATGCTCAAAGGCAATAGCAGTGTAGCCCAACACAAAAACAATAATCAGTAATGTTGAAATCATTATTAAAAAATATGGTGAATATTATTTTACTTCAGGTTTGCTCAGCTTGTAATGTAATTATTTTGTTCAGCTGATCAATTTAATAATCTTGTAAAGTTAAGGTTATCAAAAGTTGAGAGGGTTGATCACAAAAGCATTATCCATCAATGGGAATTGACAATTTCTCAAAGGGATTAATTTGATTTTCCGGGCCTGTATTAATTAATACCGGCAAAGTAATTATACAACAAAAAATATTGAAGGGGATATTTTAAAATGGATACCCTATCGCCAGGTTCAATACCAGGTTTTCTTTTCTCCATTGGCTGTCGCCAAAGGATACTTTATCAATCACCCATTTAGGTCCGCCGGTTTCGTAAGGCTTGCGAATGGGAAATGCAGCATCTACCCGAAGCACCAAAAAGCTCAGGTCAAACCGTAAACCTGCACCAGCACCCACTGCCAGTTGGTTTAAAAAGTTACTGCTGAATTGTGAGCCAGGTCTTGCAGTCTCATTACGCATGGTAAATATGTTGCCGGCATCAACAAAAAAAGCACATCTCACAATAGAAGCGATCTTAAAACGAAACTCCGTATTCATCTCCACTTTTATATCTCCCGGCTGATCGGGAAGGTAGTTATTGGTAAGACTTGCGTTGCCGGCATAGTAAGTGCCCGGCCCAAGGCTACGTGCCCTGTAAGCCCGGATGCTGTTAGTGCCACCAATGAAAAATTGTTTGATAAAAGGCATGGAAGTACTGTTGCCATATCCGTATCCTGCGCCAACAATTATCCTGCTTACCAGTTGATTGATGTTTTCCTTTTTTCGTTTACCGATTGCCATATAATGACGCAATTCTACTTCGCCACGAATGTATTGGGAGAAAGGAGTATTGAATATTTTTTTCTGCTTGCCATTCTGCACATTAGCGCCAGTAAGCAGGCCAAGTATATTACCTGATACATCCGCATTGGCATTAAAATAAAGGTTGTGCCGTTTATTATTAGGCTGTGCCTGGCTGTTGTAATTGAAATTGTAATTCGATCCGATGATGAACTGCTTTTCAATACTCCTGGCCAAGGTTACATTGGTATCCAACCCAAGTTGAAATGACGGAGTAATGGCGGAGGGAACTACATAATTAATGGAGATGAGGTTAAACTGATGTTCTTTTGCTATAGAAGATTTCCATACCCAGCCAAAACTTGTTTTATAACTGTTGAGGGTGTATTGATCCGTACGCCTAAAATATTCGTAACCCAGGTTGATCTTGGTGTTGGGAACAAAATCACTGTTTTTCCCAAAACGAAAAGGGCCGATAATTCGTGGGATCATCAAGTCTATGTTGCTGCCAAAGCGGATGGTACCCACATTTTGCTGGCCCGCTATCTGTGTTTCAATACCAAAAAATCCACTGATGCTTAACTGCTCTGCACTCCGGAAAGCATTGCGGTTTTTTAGGCTGAGCGTAAGGTCGGTACCGCTTGAATTATTTGATTTGGTGAGGGCAGAAATTTGTGCCTTTGCCGAATATTTATTGTTGGGCGACAAATAATAAAAAGCAGTCAGCCGCCGGTCATTTACAGTATCCACTTCTTCAAAACGGGCCTTTACAAATTTATATACGCCAAGACTCACCAACCTGCTGAGGGTAAGGTTATGATCATTGCGGTTGTACAAATCGCCGGGATGAAAACGGATGTTGCGTTCAAACATGCGGGGGTTGAATTTCTTGAATGGATCCACCACATAAAAACTGTCATGTAAAATGGCTTTGTCTTTTGAGAAAGCGGTATCGGTTGCCAAATTATAATCTGCATATATCACCACATCGCCAATGCGGTAGGGATGTTTTGCCTGTGGTGGTGTTTCAGGTTTTACCTGCAGGTACATGTTTACTTTATTACTGCCAATAGTGCTGTCAACGTTTACCAACAAATAATTTTCATTAAAAAAGAAATAGCCTTTTTGTTTCAGCCTGCCATCAATTATTATTCTTTCATTCTTTATCACATCCAGATCGTAAGCTCTTCCTCGCCGCAGAGAAGATCTTGTTGTTTTAGCCCTGATAGCAGTGCTTAATTCACTGGAGTCATTAGGGAAATAGACGGTATCAATGAGGTACTGTACTCCCGGCTTTGCAATAAACAATGCGGAAGTACGCTTGTTTTTGGTAGTGGTGTCAAAGGTAACGTTGCCTTTAAAATACCCCCTGTTTTCTAAACGGTTGGTCATGATGGCCCGGTTCTTTTCAAAGTTAACAGCGCTTGCATACACAGGTGGTTCTCCCAATCTATTCCTGATTAAATAGCGAAGCCCTTTGCCTTTAGGTGTTCCGGCAATATTGTAAAACCACAGCTTTGCCCTTAGCCCCAGGATCTTGCCATTTGGCTTGGGCAGGATGATGTCCTGGAGCTCTTGTTTTAATACTGCCTTTTGTGCCTTGGTACCGGTGTCAGTGGTTACATATTTTATTTTGGAACCGGTATAAAGCGTTTCTCCTTTGGGTAAATATTTTGTGTTGTTACAGGATGCAAAAAAAAGCATCGCTCCAATACATAATGTAATGATGAAAAAAATATTTCCAGTACAACTATTGTTTTTTATAGTTAAAAATTTCAACTTCATTTTGTTATGTTTCAATCACACTTTATTTTTCTTCAGGACTTTAGCCCTATGTTTTATTATTTGTTTTTATTTGTTGCTTCTATTTTATTTGTGGTTACTTTTTCTTTTTCTTCCTGTGCTTTCTTTTTTTTCTGCTCTGCTTTTTCCAGCAGTTTTTGTTCTTCTGTTTTGCGGTTGAAGATTTGTTTGAACTCATTAAAATCAAAGGAGAAAATAAATGATACGCCTGATTCAACAACCTGCCCTTCAATCACACCCTCATAACGGTTGCGGCGATAGGCACGTAAAGTGTATCGGCCATCTTTGCTCAGCAGGTAATCTACTGCCACATCGCCTGCAATATTGCTGGCACTTTGATTGGTGTTGGCAGGGCCTTCCAGCTCAAAGTTGCTGCCCACACTTACCCGTAAGCGGTCGTTGAGTAATTGCTTACTGACGCCAACGGTGAGGTCAGTCCGGCTGGTACGGGTGCCCGATGAATAATCATCTTCCGCATTCACTCCGAAATTAAGATCCACACCTTTTATCAGGCTGCTGGCTAGATTGTTCAGTTGCTCTGTTAAAATACGGCTCACACTTGATTTGGCAGTGCTGGACAGTGACGCACCTTCAGCTGCATTTTCCAATGGGTTTTCCTGCACAAACCTGCCCAGCAGCAGCAAGGCAAAAACCTGTTTATTTAATTCGGCATCATCCCTGCGTACCTGTTGCAGTTTTGTTTCTACATCTGCCCATTTTGATTTTTGATCATCGGGCAGTTCAATGCCAAATGATATTTGTGGCTTCAGCAGTTCGCCTTTCATCTTAAGCAAAACATGAAAGGGTACTTTTGCTTTATACTTGTTGATGTCGGTAGCAGAAAGATTTGCCAGTTCACTCTGCAATAAATTTACGGGCTGTGTATTAGCAATATAAATGGCAGTGATATCTACTGTAGCGCTGAAGGCGTCGCCTGTCCAGGTGATTACACTCCCCGGCTGAATAATGAACTGTCGTTTTAGTAAACTAAGATTTAACTGGTAAGATCCATTCTGCAATTCATAATTACCGGTAAGGCTTATCTTACCGCTTTTATCAAGGCCTGCAGCCAGGTTGGCTTTCCCTCTTATTTTTAATGCATCACCACTCCGTTCATCTACTATCAATGTTATTTGTGCGGCAGTATCCGATTGCAGGGTACCCGTAAAATCAATGCCTGCCAGTTCAGCATAGCGGGTAAGTGTATCTATTGCAGCTTTAAAAATGCTGTCTGCATTTACACCATATCCATTCACAAACTCAACTACACCATCCCTGCTTTCTATTTCCGGATTGGTACTGGGCAATACAAAAGTAACGTCTGTTGCTTTGTTGATGCGGAGGTCTGCATTTATTTTGGGAGCAGTTACTGTGCCTGTTATACTTGCACCGGCATCTACATTTAACCTGCCATAAAAAAGGGCATTTTGTTTTTTCTGGGTATTCAGTACCTGAAAGTTATCAGCAGAAAGGTACAGGTAAAATAAATACTTTTTAAAATCATTGGTGTGGATATTTCCATTCACGATGGCCTTGTTACCGGCTGAGTCGGTGAGGGTAAAATTATCAAAACTGATATCATGGGAAGAGATGCTGATGGCTTCATTGGACAGGTGTAATTTTTCGCCGGATACTGCCGGAGTAATATTGGCATTCGCAAAATGCACTGTTCCATTCAGGTCAGGATTGGTAGTAGTGCCTTGTATATCCACCGCCCCTTTCAGGCTTCCATCTGCCTGTGTTAATTCACCAAATGTGAAAGGCTTTAGGCTTGCCATATTGAGATTGCTGATCACCAGTTTCATATCCATACGACTTTCGCCGGTAAAATATTTACCCGTCAGTTTTACATCATTTCCATTACCAGTAAGTGCAATGTCAGCATTGAATGCATTGGCGGTTTCATTATCCACCTTTACAATAATATTGCCTACTGTATCGGTATTATAAGTAAGCGTATCAACTTTAATATCTGCTGTAAATACCGGGTTGTTCATTACATTTTTCACCAGCATATTTCCATTGATCACACCATCCATTAACAGCGAATCCTGCTCTGCTAAATTGGTCAGTGTTTTAATATGAAAGTTTTTTAAAACTACTTCCACCGGCGCAGCCATATTTTCTTTTGTTGAATTGATGGTAAGCGATTGCCCGCTGTTGTTGATATTGAAATGATGTATGATGATACCGGTACTGTCATACCGGATGTAGTTACTGTTATCCACGGCCCACTTGTTATAATCCATCATCAGTGTATCTGATAAAAAAGCCCTGATTGCGCCATCTTTTTCCTGTACTGCTTTTACACCCAACTGGTATTTATCCTTGCCATCAATATCATGTATGTTCAGCTTTGAATACAATTCATTGTTGGCAATAAAACCATCCACGTTGGTTTTTTGTAAACGAAAACTTTTGGTGCCGGCAGCATTTACAGCAACAGCATAAGCAAATGTAGCATCCGTGTTGCCGGCGGTAATCGTCAGGCTATCCAATACCTGTTCACCATACTGAACCCTGGGCGCATTTACCAGTAGATTTAGTTTTTCGGTACTGCCATCAAAATTGGCTTTCACTTTAATTGTGTCTGTTCCCTTCAATGAAGGAGCCAATGCAAATAATAAACTATCTGGAATAATGATGGCCTTCAAATTCCATTTATCGTTGGCAAGGACGGTATCTTTTATTCCCAGATCATAATATTTATTGATCACCTGCAGCACACCGGTGCCGATGGTGGCAAGATTAAATTGTCCTTGTAAAGTGGCGGCAGCTACCTGCGAATTCAGGGTGATGAGATTGCCGGTGTCGTTGGCATTGGCTATAATGGTAACCGTATCGGCATTGAATTTTTTACCATCATTGAAAACTACAAGGTCGCTTACCAGGATATTACCCTGCGGTGCCTTCATATTGGCAGTTGGGATATCAGCCACCACATTGCCATACAGCCGAAGATCATTGGTGGTAAAACCTAATGGCTGCAGCAAAATACTGTCAAGTAACAAATGAAGTTGTATGTTGCCGGCAAATTGATCATTCAGCGTGGCTTCACTATTTAGATGAAAGGATATACTTTTATCTGCCATCGCTGCATCTATTACAGTGAAGCCTTTGTGCACCGATGCAATAAGGTCAAGGTGCTGATAATTGTATCCTTTTATAAAAGCTGATTGCACCTTTGCATTTCCATTGGCATTCATGGTGGCTGGTTTAAAGCCTTTTCCTTTTGCGGCAAAAGTCATGGTTACTTTTCCAAGCAGCGTATCCTGTTTTATCAAATAACCTACATCAGCATTATTGAGAGAACCTTTTAAATTGTATGTTTCATTAGTGCTGTTTAAAAACCCGGCTACGGTTGCATTTCCTCTATTGGTTTGCAACCGCATATTGGTGGTAAAATTGGTAGCAAGGCCTTTAAAACTGCCACTCATTTTTATAGTTTCCGGTATCCTGATATTGCCTGGTATTGTGCCTTGCGGAAGAAATGTATTCAGGTCTCCTTTGGTAGTTTGAAAAGATGCAATGTTGAAATCATACACTGCTTTATTTACATCCGGTAATCCTTTTATGCTGCCCGACATACTCACCACCGTACTACCAATGCCGCTCACTTCAAAGCCGGGGATGCTGATGTCATTGAAATAACCTTTTACACGGGCATTTACATGCGCCACTGCATTTTCATTGCCTTTTAAATCAGCCTGTAATTGAGGTGCAAAAATCAGGACATCCTTTGCAGCTAAATCGCTTTTCACAAAGTTGGCATCAACATAAAGTTTGCCCGCATCTTTTATCACAGCTTCCAGTGAAGGATACTTTACGGTGATGTTATCCCGGATAAGTGTACGGTCTGTTTGAACATATAAATTTTTAAGAGCAGCACCGGTATCACTATAGAAAAAATCAGTTTTTAATGTGGCAAGATGAAAACCACTTTTTTCTTTAAATCCAGCATCTGAAATATTGCCGGTATAAGTTGTTGGTGTGATGGTGAAGTTGCTGCCTTTTAATTTAAAGCTGTCAATTTTTAAATGGCCGTAATCCATTCCGCTTCCTGTTCGTATTTTATTTTCATCATTAAAAACAAGGTTATTGTTTTCAAAATCAATTGTTTTGATGATAACATTCCAGGGATTATTAACCTGGGCAATTACTTCTTTATTGATCTCTTTTTTAACAATTCTTGTTTGCTCCGATTTGCCGAGAATAATTCCGGCAGTGGTATTGTGAAGTGTAACTTTTTCTAATTGCATCTGCAGTGAAGCAAGATCAATTGATTTCACCTTACCAGATAATTCACCAAGGTTAAGGTTGGCACTTATTACCGACACATCATTTTTATAATCAAACAGGATATTTTTTATACTGATGTTTTCCAGTCCAAGTTGCAGGTTGAAAGGCTCGTTGCTTTTGGCTTCTATCACTGCCATCGGTTTTGGTGTCAGTAAAGGTTTGTTTTGATAGAAGTGGCCTGATACATTTTCCAGAACGATATCGGGCAGGGAGAAGGACATTTTATCAAGATCAAATTTTTTGAATGCTGTTTCAAACTTTCCCAGGTGGCCGGAAAAATCCATACCCGTTTTTTCATCTTTAAAGGAGGCGGCAATATTGTCCAGTATAATTTTGTCAACACTTATTTTCATACCACTGCTGGTATCTTTTGCTGCAGTGGTTGGGGGGCTTGTAAAAGCATCAATGATGTATTGGTAATTGAAAAGAGTATCGCTGCCGCTACGATAAATTTTTGCATTAATATCTTTCAGTGCTACATAATTGATCTCCACCTTACTGCTGAGTAGTTTCAGCAGTGCAATGTCGACCTGTATTTTTCCGCCGGAAAAAAGGGTGTCCTTTCGCTGGTCTTCAAAATAAACCCCTTCCAACACCAGCTGCTTAGGGAAATCAAGTGATAATTTATTTATCTGAACTTTGGTATGAATTTTTCCTTCCAGGTAGGCCACAATTTTTTTTCGGGCAAAATTTTGCACAGCAGATACCTGTATGAGGATATAAATCAACAATAATAAAAAAAGAAAGCTGCCTCCTATCCAGGCAAGTACTTTAAGACTTCTATGTATAATTTTTTTTATAGTCAGTTTAATGGGTTTAATTATTATCTGCCAATGCTAATCCTGTTCCAAAAATAACTCAACAGGCTCCAAAAAGACCGGATAATGTATTAAGGGATAAAAATGCATCCTGTATGGAAAACTTCTGATGATGAAAGTGAAATTTTTTGTACAATTAAATGTGTTCATTTTATGTAGATTTATCTCATGAAAAAAATCTTCTTTGCCTGTATTTTTTTTATTCCGCTATTATTAACAGCACAGGAAAATTTTTTTGCCACGCCGGATAAAATCTACGGCCAGTTATTCAAGGATGTTCAGCTGCAAAAAATATTGCCTGATGGCAAAAGCTTTGTGGACTGCATACCCAAAAGAAAAGTGGCAGACATCATGTATGACTATGGCATGATGAAGGGGCCGAATATTAATTTGAAAAAATTTGTAGAAGAAAATTTTGACCTTCCGCCTGTGCCCCCACAATTAAATTATATCCAGAAAGAAAAAAGTGCGGCAATGCACATCAAAAACCTGTGGGGTGTTTTAAAAAGAGAGGCAGATGTGTCGCCCCATTGGGAAGGGAAAGAGGGTAACGGAGGTTCTTTACTGGCACTGCCTTATCCTTACATAGTGCCCGGTGGCAGGTTCCGTGAAATTTATTATTGGGATAGTTATTTTACCATGCTGGGGTTAAAGGCAAGTGGTGAAACGGCGATGATAGAAAACATGGTGAAGAATTTTGATTATCTCATTGATGCTTTCGGGCATATTCCCAATGGCAACCGCACTTATTATCTCAGCCGAAGCCAGCCGCCATTTTTTTGTATGATGGTGGAAATGCTGGCAGGCATAAAAGGTAACAGCGTTTATAAAAAATATTTACCGTCAATGCAAAAAGAATATGCTTACTGGATGGAAGGTGCCGATTCAATAAAAGAAGGAGAAGCTTCCAAACGGGTGGTAAAGCTTTCCAATGCGGCTCTCCTTAACCGTTACTGGGATGAAAGTACTGAGCCAAGACCAGAAAGTTATAAAGAAGATTATGAAATAGCCGAAGCGGTGGCGCTGCAACTGGCGATGAAAATTAAAATGGGATCGCCGGAAAAACTGAAACAGCTACTGGATGAAAGCAAAGCCAGTACCTGCAGGCATCTACGGGCAGGAGCCTGCAGTGGCTGGGATTTCAGTAGCCGCTGGTTTGCTGATCCTCAAAATATCAACAGCATTGAAACCACCAATATCATCCCGGTTGATTTGAACTGCCTGCTGTATTCGATGGAAATAATTATTGCCAGGGGGCTTAAATTAAGGGGCAGGCCAAAAGGCTCACAGTTCTTCAGCCAAAAAGCAGTAAAAAGAAAAGCAGCCATCCTGCAATATTGCTGGAATGAAAAAACAGGATTTTTTTATGATTATAATTTTGCAGCCGCCCAACAATCTGACCTGGTCACTGCAGCAGGTGTATTTCCATTGTTTGTAAAAATTGCAACTCCCGTCCAGACAAATCGTGTCACAAATATTATAGAGGAATCTTTGTTGAAACCTGGAGGTATTGTTACCAGCACTAACAATACCGGCCAGCAATGGGATGCACCAAACGGCTGGGCTCCTTTGCAATGGATAGTGGTGCAGGGATTAAATAATTATGACAATAAAGAACAGGCGATGCTGGCAAAAAATATTGCACTACGATGGCTTCACCTGAATGATAAAGTGTATTCGGTCACCGGCAGGATGATGGAGAAATATAATGTCGAAGACCTGTCTCAATTGGCAGGCGGAGGAGAGTATCCGGCACAGGATGGTTTTGGCTGGACGAATGGTGTTTATCTTGCTTTGATGAAAAGATATCCTGTATACAGATATAATTATCTTGAAGCTAAATAAAAAATTATCTTTAATAGCTTAACTAACTGTTTCCATATTCTGCTTAAATTAACCAATGCAAAAAAGCACTTTAAAAAAATTGTCCCAAACCCTTGGTATCAGCATCTCTACCGTTTCAAGGGCTTTGAAAGACCATCCTGATATCTCGGAAAGCACCCGTAAAAAAGTAAAAGACTTAGCCGCTGCAATGGAATATGAGCCCAACAGCTATGCAGTACAGTTGCGTACCAAGCGAAGCAATGTGCTGGGAATACAGGTTTCTTCAATTGATAATTTTTTTTACGACTCTTTTATAGCAGCAATAGAAGAAGACGCCCGGGCAAATGGTTATGCTGTTTTAATCATGCAGTCAAGAGATAATGCCGCAATAGAATCGGAAAACCTATACATTTTCCGTAAAAATATGGTGATGGGTTTGTTTGCAGCAGTAACAGTTGAAACAGATGAAATGGCTCCGTTTCAAAAAATGGAAGAGCAGGAAATACCTGTTGTTTTTTTTGACAGGGTGCCGCAAGTGAAAGGGATTTGTGCAGTTTGCTTTGAAGATGAAGCTGTAGCAAGAATTGCAGCGGAAGCTATTATTGAAAAGAATAAAAAGAAAGTGCTGGCGTTATTTTTTCATCCGCATCTCAGCATTACAATAGCCAGGAAAGACTCATTTGTAAATACCTTTAAAAAAAAGGCGCCTAAAACTAAACTTAAAATTGAATTCCCGGAAAATACACTTGCTGCAAAAGAGGCGGCAATTGCAGCACTTACTTCGGCAAACCCGCCAGATGTAATCTTTTGCATGGTTGACCAGATACTGATTGGTGTAATGAAAGCCATTGATCAGCTAAAGCTGAAGGTACCGGAGGATATTGCAGTAATTGGGATCAGCAATGGCTTTATTCCCACCATGTTTAACCCTGTTGTTACCTATGTGGAAACAAGTGGTTTTAAATTGGGGAAACTGGCATTTGCACAAATGCTGGCCCGTTTAAAAAAGCAACCCGTTTCAGAAATGGTTTGCGTAGAATCAATGTTGGTAAAAGGAGGTTCTCTGTAATGCCTAACCTTGTTTTATAAAAAGCATACTATTATATTTGATTTCATCTTATACCGCTTGCCATGTCAAACTTCAGAATCAAAGCCTCGCTTTTTCTCAATTATTTTGTATTTGCTATTTTGCTCAACAGTGTAGGCACTGTTATTCTGCAGGTGCAGGGAAACTTTGATATCTCCAAAGGATCGGCCAGTATTTTAGAAGCATTTAAAGACCTCAGTATTGCAATAGCATCTTTTTTAATTGCTTCCAATGTAAACAGGATTGGATATAAAAAAACAATGCTTATTGCGCTGGCACTGGTTTCCGTCATGTGCCTCATCATTCCCTCTGTAAATAGTTTTTTAATGACCAAGCTTTTATTTGCCGCAGCAGGTGTTGGTTTTGCCATGATAAAAGTAACCGTATTTGCTACGCTTGCACTGATAACAAAAAATGATAAAGAGCATGTAAGCCTGATGAGTTTTCTGGAATCATTTTTTATGGTGGGTGTATTGGCAGGTTATTTTTTGTTTGCTTATTTTGCTGATAACGATAATCCAAAATCAACGGCGTGGTTCAATGTGTATTATATTCTTGGCGCTCTTTCGGTGGCAGCTTTTTTATTACTGCTGTCCACACAGCTGGATGAATCAGGCATTAAAGAAGCGGAGCGTTCCAAAACAGTCGTAGATGATTTTGTTGAAATGCTGAAACTGATCATGCGGCCATTGGTACTGGTATTTATTTTCAGTGCTTTTTTTTATGTATTGATAGAACAAAGCATCATGAGTTGGCTGCCTACTTTTAATAAAGATGTATTACAGTTATCAAAAAGCCTCAGCATACAAATGGCAAGTATTTTATCGTTGTCCATTGCATTGGGCAGATTTTTTGCCGGCATTATTTTACGAAAAATTGACTGGCTGTATGTGCTGGTGGGATGTTTACTGGCAGCAGGATTGATTGTGCTGATAACAGTACCGCTAACAAAAAATATTTCAGGATTAGCGGTTAACAGTTTGGCAGATGTGCCATTGGTGGCATTTTTATTTCCGCTGATTGGCTTGTTCCTGGCACCTATTTATCCGGCAATCAATTCCGTTATACTTAGCAATCTTCCTGCACATAAGCATAGTTCTATGTCAGGTTTGATCGTTGTGTTTTCTGCATTGGGCGGCACAACCGGCTCGATCATTACTGGCCATATATTTGGCGCTTACGGCGGGCAAACAGCATTTTACTTTTCGTTAATTCCTATTACCATACTGATTGTAATGCTTTTCTTTTTTAAGCGTTTGCAAAACAAAGCAGGCGGCACTGTGGAAATAAAAATATCAGGAGGACATTAAATATTTTAGCATGGTACAGCAAGAAATATATCAACTGGCACCGCTGTTTGATGAGGTACAGATGAACCGTATTTTTAAAGATGGAAAAACTTTTGTGGATTGTATTCCCAAACAATCAACCGCCATCATCCTGCAGCAATACCTGGATCAAAAAGATAAACCCGGGTTTATTTTAAAAGAATTTGTCCTTTCCAAATTTGATCTGCCGCATGTATTTGCCGGCAGTTATCAAAGTGATGTAAATAAAACAGCTGCCGATCACATCAATGAATTATGGACAGTGCTTACAAGACAGCCTGATGAAAAAAAAGGTTCACTGATTCCACTGCCTCATCCGTATATCGTTCCTGGTGGCCGCTTTGGCGAAGTATATTATTGGGACAGTTATTTTACCATGCTTGGATTACAGGTATCCGGCAAGCATGAAATGATTGAAAATATGGTGGCCAACTTTTCTCATTTGATACAAACAGTTGGCTATATTCCCAATGGCAACCGCACTTATTATTTGGGCCGTTCGCAACCACCTTTTTATTCGCTGATGGTACAGTTGCTGGCAGAAATAAAAGGAGAAATTATTTTACCTGATTTTATAAAACCATTGGAAACAGAATATTATTTCTGGATGAAAGGGGCAACTGAACTGAATGAAAACAACCATGCTGCTAATCATGTTGTAAGAATGAAAGATGGGGAATTACTCAACCGTTACTGGGATGACAATGATACTGCAAGACCAGAATCTTACAGGGAAGATGTAGAGCTTACACACAACACTTCACAACCAGCAAAAATATTATACCGCCATTTAAGGGCAGGTGCAGAATCTGGCTGGGACTACAGCAGCCGCTGGTTTAAAGATGGGGCATCCTTTGCCACCATACACAGCACATCAATTATTCCTGTTGACCTGAATTGTTTATTATTTCATTTGGAACAAACCATTGCTTCTGTATTTCGTATCAAAGGAGATACTGCGTCAGCAAACAACTATGAATCCCTTGCCGAAAAAAGAAAGCAGGCCGTTCAAAAATATTGCTGGAATACTGCAACTGGTTTTTATGTTGATTATGATTGGGAAGATAATCTGCAGAAGAACAGTCTTTCACTGGCAGGAGCTGCACCTTTATTTTTTAAATTGGCAACAGCAGTGCAGGCAGATAAAATTGCTTCAATTATTGAACAGCAATTTTTGAAACCGGGTGGCCTTGTCACAACATTAAAGCAAACCGGCCAGCAATGGGATGCCCCTAATGGCTGGGCACCACTGCAATGGATGGCTGCAGACGGACTTAAAAATTATGGTCACTCTAAATTAGCTGAAACCATTGCCAGCCGCTGGATGGCGCTAAACGACAAAGTGTATAAAGCCACCGGAAAGATGATGGAGAAATACAATGTTGAAGATCTTTCTCAATTAGCAGGCGGTGGCGAATACGAATCGCAGGATGGCTTTGGCTGGACGAACGGAGTGTACCTGGCTTTCAGGAAATGGCTTGTTGCAAAATAAAATTGAGCTATCATTTTTCATCAAGCCCTGTAATTTATTTGATAATTTTTTGTTGAACACACCCTCAATTAGCACATCAGCACATTGGCAAATCAGCAGAGTGGTTTTTCTTCTTTTTCCACCACAAACGGTTGCAGCTAATATGGTTAGCTTGTTTTAATTAAATTTGGCTACACCAGCATAAAACGATTGCTTATGTCACTACAAAAGCCAACACTCTCTTTTTGGCAAATCATCAACAT
>JANMJU010000162.1:0-4916 GCA_031371545.1 Chitinophagaceae bacterium | reverse complement strand
CTTTTCTATCGGGAAATTCAGTCCCAAGCGCCGGTTAATTTTATAGCGGCCCACTTCACCTAAATCATAACGCTTATCACTGAAGAACAACTTGTCAATAATACCCCGTGCAGTTTCGTTATCTGGGGCATCAGCACCACGAAGCTGGCGGTAAATATGCTGCACCGCTTCCAATTCACTATTAGAAGTATCTTTATTTAAAGTGTTGTAAATGATAGCATAATCGCCACTTACTTCTTCTTTTTGTACAAATACACTTTTCACATCCATGTCAGAAATCATAGAAATATTACTATCGTCCAACACCGTATCCCTTTCTAAAACAATCTCGTTTCTTTCAAGGCTTACTACTTCACCGGTATCTTCATCCACAAAATCTTCTACCCAGGTACGGAGTACACGGGCAGCAAGACGTTTGCCGACATATTTCTGTAAAGATTTCTTATCAACTTTTACTTCATCTGCCATCCCAAATAATTCCAAAATATCTTTATCGGTTTCAAAACCAATAGAACGCAACAAAGTAGTTACAGGGAATTTTTTCTTACGGTCAATGTAAGCATACATTACATTGTTAATGTCTGTCGCAAATTCCATCCAGGCTCCTTTGAAAGGAATAACTCTTGCAGAGTAAATCTTAGTTCCATTAGGGTGAATAGACTGACCAAAGAATACACCAGGAGAACGGTGCAACTGAGATACCACTACACGCTCTGCTCCGTTGATAACAAAAGTACCACGGGGTGTCATATAGGGTATATTCCCTAAGAATACATCCTGAACAATTGTTTGAAAATCCACATGCTCTTCGTCATTACAGCTCAACCTAAGTTTTGCTTTTAATGGAACAGCATAGGTTAATCCCCTTTCAATACACTCATCAATGGTGTAGCGTGGAGGATCTACGAAATAGTCCAAAAACTCCAGTACAAAGATGTTTCGGGTATCAGTGATAGGAAAGTTTTCCTTAAACACACGAAACAGCCCTTCGTTGTTACGCTTATCCGGCGTAGTTTCTAACTGAAAATAATCTTTGAATGACTGAATTTGAATACCGAGTAAATCGGGTGTTTCCGCCAGGAGTTCAACTTTTCCGAAATTGATACGCTGTGCGGCGGGTGATTTAGTTGCAGACATATTTGTTTTTAAAACGTTTTAATGCTGAGAAGGTGCTTTAATTTTGCCTAAATGACCTAATGCCACTATGGCCAAATTAAAGGATGGCAAAGGTAGTAATTTAAATTTAATAATTGAAATACTTCAATTGATTTTTTTTGATTTTGGTTTGATTTTTGATAAATTCTCGATTTTATTTACAAACAACTGGTTTTCAACTTGATTTTTTCTACTTATTTTTTATTTAACCCTGCACAATTTTTATTATTCTTCGATATTTTACTTGCACTCATTCCGAAAAAATATTACTGTGGAATTTTTCCTTTTTTGGGATAAAAATTGATTTATAACCAGAGTTAACACAATTAAGCAACTATTATTTCGTTATAACACAGTTAGAAAGGTTTTCCTTTATAATTCCTTCATTTGATAATCATGCATTTGTCGATTTTATAGAGAAGAAGAACAACAAATCCAAGCAAACATGAAAAAGGTACTAACGCTTTTACTACTTGTAATAGCATTTACTCACACAACTACAAAGGCTCAATGCCCCCCAGGTGCTTTTGCCTATCAAAGCCTTTATCCACAATGCACAAGCGGTTGTGGTGTATTATTATTAGGCTGGCCAGAAGGAGTACTAGTAAATATTTACGGTGGCACACCTTTAGCAATTATTACAAGTACCACTATATCTGGGATACTTGGTGGCGGCGGAACAGGAGATGCTTTTACCTGTGTACCCTGCAATACCCCTTTAGTTTATGCCTCTGCCACACCTGGAGCAACTGGCGGTTGTGTAATTGCAACGATTGGAATAGTGCCGGTTAAAATAACTAGTTTTTCTGCTGCTTCATCAGGAGCTGGCAACAGCATTTTAAAATGGTCAACTTCTCTTGAAACTGGAGCCATAAAATATACTGTGCAAAAAAGTGAGAACGGAAGAGATTACAGGGACATAACAACCATCAATGGTACCCAACTGCCCTTAAACAATAACTATACTTTTAATGATCATAATTCAAGAAGCCTTTCCAATTTTTACAGGATCAAAGTGATTGAAATTTCGGGAAATATTTTTTACTCCGAAACAGTACTGATAAAAAACGATAATAGCTTTGGATTCAGTGTTTATCCTAACCCGGCTGAAAACGAATTTAAATTGACTTTACCTGCTAAATTTTTGCCCGCCATTGTTGAAATTATTAATGCTCAGGGTAAATTGATTTATAGAGAAAAAATTAGCCAGGCTACCAGTACATTTAATAAATCTTTACTTAAAGGAATTTATGCTGTAAAAGTAACCGGCAGTGATAATGCAACTGTAACACAGCGATTGATAAAAAACTAAAAAACATTTAAAATACTAAAAAGCATCCGCTAATAACGGATGCTTTTTTTATAGTTATCTTACTCACAAAAGTCGACTTTGTATCTACTTATTTCAATATGTCCGAGTACATTAAATCAAAAAGCCATCCACTGGATAGCGAATGGCTTAAAAGTTATTTCATTAAATTAATTAAGCAACTTCAACGTCAGCACCTGCTTCAGTCAATTTAGCTTTCAGGTCATCAGCAGTTGCTTTATCCACACCTTCTTTCAAAGGTTTAGGAGCACCATCTACTAAATCTTTAGCTTCTTTCAATCCCAAGCCAGTTAATTCTTTAACGATTTTTACAACTGCTAATTTATTAGGACCAGCAGCTTTCAAAATTACGTTGAAAGATGTTTTTTCTTCTACTGCAGCAGCCTCACCACCGCCAGCACTTACTACAACTGCAGCTGCAGCTGGTTCGATACCGTACTCTGATTTTAAGAAATCTGCTAAGTCTTGTACTTCTTTTACTGTTAAGCTTACTAAATTTTCAGCTAATGCTTTTACGTCTGCCATGATGTTTAAATTTTTTCCACCTTCATTGTTTACACTCCGGCGGAGATTATTAAAAAAATTTGTTTTTGCCTTTATATTACCGTCCGGCCAGGTATTATTAATTGTTGATTAATCCCGCTAATTATTCTGCAGCCGATGCTTCTGCTGCCGGAGCTTCAGGTGTCGCTACTGCTGCCGCAGCTGGTGCAGCAACTTCTGCTACTGGTGCAACAACTTCCGCTACTGATACTGCTACTTCTGCAACAACAGCTTCTACTGCTTTGGCTGCATCTTTGTTTTGCAAAGCTCCCAATACACGTTGTATTGGAGAGTTCAATAAGCCAATGATTTCACCAATCAATTCATTCTTGGTTTTGATTTTTGTAAGTGCCACCAATTGATTGTCGCCTACAAATACATCTCCATTAATGAAAGCCGCTTTCAGCTCAGGCTTTTCGCCTTTGCTTGCCTTACGGAAACCTGCTAAAATCAGCGCTGGTTCTTTAGGGTTTTCACTAAACAATAAAGCGGTTACTTTATGCAGTGAATCATATACACCAGTATATTTTTCTGCATCAATACCCTCTAATGCTTTGCGGATAAGGGTGTTTTTAGCTACCTTCATCTCCACCTGCTTATCAAAGCAATGCCTGCGTAAATCTGTTACCTGTGCTACTGTTAAGCTTTCGGTATCAGTAATATAAAAGTTGCTGTACTGGCTAAACTTGCCCTTCAGCACTTCTATCACTTCGTTTTTTTCCTGTTTTGTCATAACAAATATTTTTTATTTTTTTCGTCTCCTTCGTCAAGCGCAGGATAACAGAAAAAAATTAGTTTGAAACTGATTTTGTGTCAATCAAAATACCCGGGCTCATAGTGCTGGCCATGCTTACTCCTTTAAGGTAAGTTCCTTTGGAAGAAGATGGCTTTAACCTTACCAGTGCATTGATCAGCTCCTGGCTGTTTTCAGCTATTTTTTCAGCACTGAAACTTACACGGCCGATAGATGCATGAATGATACCTACTTTATCAACTTTGAAAGCGATTTTACCACCTTTAACTTCAGTGATAGCAGCAGCTACATCATTGGTAACAGTACCAGTTTTAGGATTTGGCATCAGGTTACGTGGACCTAACACTTTACCCAATTTACCAATCTTAGGCATTACTGATGGTGTTGCGATGATAACATCCACATCTGTCCAGCCACCTTCAATTTTTGCTATAAATTCATCCAAGCCTACAAAATCAGCACCAGCGCCTTTTGCAGCTTCCTCTTTATCAGGAGTGCAAAGCACCAATACTTTTTTTGTTTTACCAGTACCGTGTGGCAATGAAACTGTACCACGGATAGCCTGGTCAGCTTTCTTAGGATCTACTCCTAATTTGATATGCAAATCAACAGAACTGTCGAATTTGGTGGTGTTTATTTCTTTTACTAAGGTAGAAGCTTCTTTAAGGGAATAAGTTTTGTTACTATCCACCTTAGCGTTGGCTAATTTTCTTTTTTTAGTGATCATTTTCTAAAAATTTTTTGAGGTGATAATAATTAATTTTCCCAAGGAGCTTTTCCGTCAACAGTAAGCCCCATACTTCTTGCAGTACCCGCCACCATGCTCATTGCACTGTTCAGGGTAAATGCATTTAAGTCGGCCATTTTATCTTTTGCAATTTCTTCTACCTGAGCCCAGGAAACCTTACCCACTTTTACACGGTTAGGTTCTTTACTGCCATTTTTAATTTTAGCAGCATCCATTAACTGAACAGCAGCAGGAGGAGTTTTAATTACAAACTCAAAAGATTTGTCAGCGAAAACGGTGATTAATACAGGAAGTACTTTTCCTGGTTTGTCCTGGGTTCTGGCGTTGAATTGCTTACAGAACTCCATGATGTTGACACCTTTAGAACCCAGTGCAGGTCCGATTGG
>JANMJU010000154.1:0-26180 GCA_031371545.1 Chitinophagaceae bacterium | reverse complement strand
CTTTTCTCATGTTGATACAATTTTGTATGAAGTGTCGAATTAAAGTTAATACATAAAATCGGAAAATGCAATATTATAGCCTGATTATCAGCTAAGTAATATTTTAAAAGTTAATAATACCCTATGCTGGTAAACGGGATAATTCTGTAAACAATTATTACCTGATATTTGCCCTGAATGAAAACATCAGTAAATCATCAATATTTTACAAAGCAACTTTTAAAATGGAACAGAGACCAGAATAAAAGATGGATGCCCTGGAAGGGTGAAAAAGATCCTTACAAAATATGGTTGAGTGAAATTATTCTTCAACAAACCAGGGTGGAGCAGGGACTGGATTATTACAATCGTTTTATAGCAGCATTCCCCAATATTCACCTGTTGGCAAAAGCTCCTGAAACCACTGTCTTTAAGCTTTGGGAAGGATTGGGCTATTACACAAGATGCAAAAATTTAATTGCCACAGCAAAATATATTTCCAATGATTTGAAAGGAAAATTTCCGGATACTTATGAAGAAATTTTAACCTTAAAAGGCGTGGGCCCTTATACAGCCGCAGCAATAAGCTCCTTTGCTTTTAATTTGCCAAGGGCAGTGGTGGATGGAAATGTATTCAGGGTGTTATCAAGGTATTTTGGAAATGCAATACCAATTGACAGTATTGACGGAAAGAAAACATTTACCAGTCTTGCCAATGATTTGCTGGATAAAAAAAATCCTGCTGCTTACAACCAGGCCTTAATGGATTTTGGGGCTACAATATGCAAACCGCAACAGCCACTGTGTGCCACCTGTATGCTCAAAAATAAATGTATTGCTTTACAGAACGGATCCGTAAATCAATTGCCGGTAAAAGAAAAATCAATCAAAAAAAAAACAAGGTGGTTCTATTATGTAGTTGCTGAATACAAGGCTACCATAATCGTTAGTAAAAGAGGTGCAAAAGACATTTGGGAAAACCTGTACGAATTTATTTTGATAGAAAACAATAAGTCATTACCAATTGAAAAAGTAAAAGATTGGGAACAGCTGACAAATATAACTGGCAAGGTTGCTTTTGACATTGAACACATATCCGGTACCAGCAAACAGCTACTGACTCACCAAACAATTTACGGGCAGTTTATTAAAATACAATTAAAAAAACCACTCAACATCAAAGGCTTTGAAAAGGTGGATAAAATGGCTTTGGAGCTACTGCCATTTCCGAAACTTATCAGTAACTATTTAAAAGATAAAGCTGTATCTTTAAATTTGTTCTAGTATCGAAAGAACCAACACAAAGTAATAAATCAATATTATGAGAGGCGTAAACAGGGTGATGCTAATTGGCAACTTAGGAAAAGACCCCGACATGCAATTTTTAGAAGGCAATATTGCCGTAGCAAAATTTTCTTTGGCCACCACAGAAACATACAAGGACAGGAGCGGTAAATTGATTTCACAAACGGAGTGGCATACCGTAGTATTATGGAGAGGGCTGGCAGAGCTGGCACAAAAATATTTGCACCGTGGAAGTTTGGTTTACATAGAAGGCCGCTTAAAAACACGTAGCTGGGAAGACAAAGAAGGCAATAAAAAATTTGCCACTGAAATAGTGGGAGACAATTTAATTATGCTGGATAAACGCAACGATGGCACTGTTGGTATTGGCGGAACAGATGCCGGTGAAGTACTCGATCATGACACACCGCCACATACAGAAGACGGGGCGGAAAGACTGCCTTTTTAATTTTAACCAATCAATCATCAACCCTGCATTTACAGCGTTGATGATTAAAAATATTGTTTACTAAAACAGCTAGTTTTGGATTATCATTCGGTTATTCATTTTACTCATTGTTTGCATTTTTTCCTGCTGGCAATAACCCCTGCCGCATCTGCTGTGCTGATATTTTTAGCACTGCTGTTATTTTCTGTTTCATTTTTGGTGGCAGGTTCTGAAGTGGCTTTTTTCTCCCTTACTTATAAAGATATCAATATGCTGAAAACGAAGCAGCAACCTGCTTTCAGGCGTATTGTGTCTTTGCTGGAACAGCCCAAAACATTGCTTGCCGCCATGCTGATAGCCAATAGCTTTGTGAATATCGGCATCATTTTAATTTCTAACATTTTGATAGATGGCTGGCTGGAAATGTTCCATCTCAGTTTTTGGGTAAATTTTTTAATCAAAGTATTTACAGTTACTTTTTTACTGGTATTGTTTGGTGAAGTGTTGCCAAAAGTGTGGGCCACCAATCATAAAATTTGGTTTGCTTCTACCGCCTCGCTGGTGATTGAAATTTTCAACAGCCTCTTCTACCGGCTGAGCCGCAGACTGGTTCGCTTTAGCGATGGAATGGAGAAAAAGTTTTCACCTCATCATTCATCTCTGCTTGATAACAGCCAATTAGATTATGCTATTGATCTGTTGCCTGATCATGAAGCGACGATGGAAGAAAAACAGATTTTAAAAGGCATCAGGAAATTTAGTGATACACCGGTAAAGCAGGTAATGCGTACGAGGCTGGATGTAAGTGGCATTGAACACAGCAGCAAATTTGAAGATGTGGTGAAAAGGGTGGAAGAATTGCATTACTCCCGTTTGCCGGTATATAAAAATAACCTGGATGAAGTAGAAGGGTTACTGCATACCAAAGATTTACTGCCGCATGTAAATGCCAGTAAGGTGGATAATTTTGACTGGCACAGCCTGATACGGCCGCCCTTTTTTGTACATGAACAAAAATTAATTGAAGACCTCTTGCAGGAGTTCCGCAACAGGCGTATACACTTTGCCGTGGTGGTGGATGAGTTTGGAGGTACTTCGGGCATTGTTACACTGGAAGACATCATGGAAGAAATTATCGGCGACATCCGGGATGAATTTGATGATGAAGAAAGTGCCAACAAAAAAATAGACGACCACACTTATATCTTTGAAGGAAAGACAATGATCAACGATGTATGCAAAGCCATGAACCTGCCCGGTGATACTTTTGAAACGGTAAGGGGCGACAGTGATTCGCTGGCAGGTCTGGTGCTGGAGATAGCTGGTGAATTTCCACGGGTGGAAGAAGAAGTTGTGAGTGGTGATTTTATTTTTATCCCTTTGGAAATAAATAAAAACAGGATAGATAAAGTGAAAGTGCTGATAAAGCAACGGGTGCAGGAAGGGAAAGATTAGTAATGCAATAAATTATGTTTCAAAATATCTCGTCAATGGTCAATGGTCAATGGTCAATAGTCAGCAGCTTTAAAAAAATAAGACTACAAACAATTCGTAAACACTTATTCAACATTCAACACTCATTATTCATCATTGCATTACTGCTGTTCCTTGCCTCCTGCAATTCGCCTTATGTTTCAAAAAAGCGTGGGTACTACCATATTGATTTACCTAAGAGAGGGTATCAAAAATTTGAGAAGGCGGGTTTCCCTTACAGTTTTGAATACCCGGAGTATGCTGCAATTATGCAGGACAGTATTTATTTAAAAAATAATCCTGGCGATCTTTATTCTATGAATATTGATTTTCCTAAACTCCATGGAAGAATATTTTTAAGCTATAAATGTATAGGATGCAAAACATTGTACAAGGTTAAATTACCCGATGGAAAATATAAAGATTCGGCTGCTATCAATGTTTTTGATAAACTTGTTGCCGATGCTTTTATCCTTACCAATAAAAATGATGTGGTTTCCACTTCCATCAAAGACAGCCTGATACATACGCCCAATAATATCAGCGGAGTATTTTTTAAAGTGGGTGGCAATGCCGCTACATCCAAACAATTTTTCCTGAGCGACACAACCCAAAATTTTATCCGTGGAGCCTTGTACTTCGACGTTACTCCCAATGCAGATTCCCTAAAACCGGTGCAGGATTTTCTGCAGGCAGATTTGGAGCATATCATCAATACTTTTCAGTGGAAGAATCAGTAACTACGGCAGCTGTATCCCTCACTATCAAAGCAGATCTTGAAAAATCACTGAGTTTTATTTTGCGTAGTTTTCTTTTGGATACAGTCATTTTAAAAACGGGTTCATTCATTTTTTTCACTGCCCGAAGGTTGTTGATTGCTGTTGCATTTTGCTTTACCTCCACCGGCTCCTCAATCTTTGCCCTTGAATAATCTTCCATCTTGATATCACGTTCTGCCTGGGTTTCAGCTGCTTTTGTTTCTTTGGCAACAGGTACATCTTTGTACAAATTTTTCAACTCTCCTTTCTCTTCAGAATGGTAATAATCTGCCACTCCATAAATTGATGCTGCAGAAAACAGGCCGATGCCTGCGTAGATAATTGCTTTCATGTTTTTTTGGTTTTGATAATTAAGTAAATTTTTTATTACACGAATTATTGCTAATTACACGAATTCGTGTAATTAGTGTACAAAGGAGTGCAGGTAGTTCCTGCTTTTTCTGAAAATAAAATATTCTGCCAGCAGCATATTGCCCAGCACACTGATCCAGAGCGATATTTCATAATTGTGCAAATGATCTACACCGTAATAATAAAACAGTATGTGGTACACCCGGAAGGTAACAGCCGTCATGGCCATGCTGTAACTTCTGATCATCCAGTTTTTGTGCGAAAGGATATTTTTTTGTTTTATTGCCTGCAGTCCTTTGATAGTAGTGAACAGCCAGTAAGACGCCATGAACATAAATAGCAGCCGTTCTGCAAAACTTCCCTTGGAAAAAAAACTCATGTACAAACCTGTTGGTGCACCTAACACAATTACTACAAACACATACACTTTTCCCATCCACACATGAATGGCTTTTCGTTTTTTTAAAATGTAAGAGGAGAATTGCGTAAGAGCCGCCAGTATGCAAAACATGCCGGCAAAAATGTGGATGTAAAAACTGTATTGATAAACCGGTTTCAAAAAAAGGACTGCCCTCTCCTGTATAAAACCAAAATCCTGCCTGAATGAAAAATAGGGCAGTGTGTTTTTTACTAACAATAAGCTGAAGAAAATAATTGGTATCCAGAACAGAAAAGAAATGGAATAGCGCAGGCATTGCTGCAGGGTTAGTTGGCGGCTGTTGGGCATACAAAAGGTTTCGTTTATGAGTGAGTGTCACAGGGGTTTCCACAAAACCTTTCGTTACAAATTTGTTAAAGGATTATTATTAAATAGATATGCTTAAAATTTTTTGTGGAATTCATTTTTTCTACAACCTGTTCCTGATTTTTTATATTAATTGAACAAGCCCTTCCCCTTTTTGTTCCTACTTTTGCAGGCAATATGATAGCAATAGATAACAAGCTGGTTAGTGATGAAATTATAGAGGAGCAATTTGTATGCGACCTCGACAAATGCAAAGGCGGCTGCTGTGTGGATGGAGATGCCGGGGCTCCTTTAAATATAGATGAGCTGGATAAAATAAATGATGTGTACGAAGCAGTACTGCCTTATTTAACAGAAAAAAGCAGGATAGAATTGAAAAGACAGGGCAAGTATGTGTTCGACAAAGAGTTTGGCTGGGTAACCCCCACCATTGCCAGCAAAGTATGTGTGTATGGCATTACAGATAATAACGGCATTGTAAAATGTGGCATTGAGCAAGCGTACAATGAAGGAAAAGTGCAGTGGAAAAAACCTCTCAGCTGCCACCTGTATCCGGTAAGAATAAAGCTCAGCAAAAACAAACAAACAGAATATGTAAACTATGAGCCAAGGGAAGACCTTTGCAAAGCAGCCTGCAGCCTGGGCAGGAAATTAAAAGTGCCGGTATATGTTTTTTTAAAAGATGCCCTTACAAGAAAATACGGTACTGAGTTTTATGAAGCATTAGAAGCGGCTGCAGAATATAAAAATAGTTCCAACCCATGATGGGATTTTCAGCATATTTAACACCACAAGTTCACACAATAGTTAAAAGTTATTCATGAAAAATACTACAACTTCCTCATTTCTTATTACAACTTTCTTATTCCTTATTTCCATTTCCTCCTGCTCGATAAACAAGGCAAAAATTGATGACAGCCTGAAAACTTACTTTGATGAAAACAAAGCGGATGGCTGCTTTACGATGTTTAATAATAAAGATGGCAAAGTAACGGTGTACAATATGGCGTTGGATACCGTCCGTTTTACACCAGCCTCTACCTTTAAAATTGTAAACAGTTTAATTGGCCTGGAAATTGGCAGGATAACAGATGAGAAGATGCTGATAAAATGGGATGGCGTGAAAAGATGGAACGATGATTGGAATAAAGACCTTACCATGGAAGAAGCATTTAAGGTAAGTGCGGTTCCTTATTACCAGCAGGTGGCAAGGCTTATTGGCAAAGACACAATGCAGCATTGGATTGACAGTATACAGTACGGTAATAAAAAAATTGGTAACCGCATTGATAGTTTTTGGCTGGACAACAGTTTGAAAATTTCTGCTGATGAACAATTGGGATTAGTGAAGCGGTTATACTTTGATCAGTTGCCTTTTCAAAAACGTACGCAGCAGATTGTAAGAGATGTAATGATCCAGGAAGATAATTCGCTTTATAAATTATGTTATAAAACAGGCTGGGGCTTTGATGAACAAAATAATAATATTGGCTGGATTACAGGCTGGGTGGAAGAAAATAAACATCCTTTCTTTTTTACTTTATTGGTAAAAAGCGCTGCTAAAGAATTTGATATGAAAAAAGCCAGGCTTAATATTTTGAATGGTATTTTAAAACAGTATGGCTTTTTTAAAGGAATCATGTAAATACATTTTATCCAAAAGCATCCGTATTTTTTTTAAAAATAAATAAACAATACCAAACAACAGTTTGGATTCGATGATTCAATTTCAACACATAGGAAATCTATTTGCTTTGGCAGCCATTATCCCGATGTGGGTATTATTTGCCTTTGTAATTCGTTGGAAAAAGAAGCGGATAAAAAAAATTGGTGACCCTGCATTGGTCAGCCAGTTGATACAGGATTACAGCCCACGAAAATTTTTACTCAAATTTATTTTATTTAGCATCGCATTTGTGCTGGCCGTAATTGCATTGGCCAATCCCAGGATGGCGCAAGGCAATGCAAATGTAAAACATGATGGCATTGATGTAATGATAGCCCTGGATGTAAGCAAAAGCATGCTGGCAAAAGATATAAAGCCCAACAGGCTGGAGAGGGCAAAACAATTTATTACCAAACTGGTTGATAAATTATCGGATGATAGAATTGGTATTGTGGTGTTTGCCGGCAAAGCATATTTGCAAATGCCTTTAACCACCGATCATGCAGCAGCAAAAATGTATTTGTCTTCTGCCACGCCGGATGTAGTGCCTACACAGGGAACGGTAATTGGGGATGCATTAAAAATGAGTTATGCCGCTTTTAATACCAAAGAAAAAAAATATAAATCCATCATCCTCATCAGCGATGGAGAAGACCATGATGAAACTGCTGATAAAATAACAGAGGCCCTGGCACAGGAAGGAGTAATGGTAAATACTGTAGGCATTGGTTCGCCAGAAGGCGCCAACATACCGGATGCTGCGACAGGTGAAATAAAAAAAGATGCAGAAGGCCGGCCGGTTGTCACCAAACTAAATGAGACCGCTTTAAAAAATATTGCTGCAAAAGGCAATGGGCTGTATCAATTATTTACCAATGCAGACGAAGTAACCAGTGCAATGGAAGACCAGTTAAAATCGCTGGGACAACGATCCATTACAGAATCATCTACAATAAACTATCAAAATTTCTTTCCATGGTTTTTGCTTGCAGCAATGATATTATTACTGGCAGAATTTTTTATGTCGGAGAAAAAAAGCGCTGCGGCAATGAAACAATCAAAGCGTCAAAAGCAGACTGCAACAAAATTAAAAACAGCTTTTACTTTTTTGTTTTTAATAAGTGGCACTATGCTTTTTTCATCAAATGGATTAGCACAAAATGCCAATACTAATATCAAAAAGGGTAATGAGGCTTACTCAAAAAAACAATATGAAGCTGCTGCAGAAAATTATAAAAAAGCCATAACAAAAAATAAAGAGAATGAAACAGCCCAATACAACCTGGGCAATGCTTTATACAAAGATGGAAAATCAGAAGAAGCGCTGGAGGCTTATGATGAAGCCATTGCCAGCAATAAAACTCCACTTGATAAATCAGGAACATGGTACAATAAAGGAGTGGTGCTGCAGAATAAAAAGAAACTGCCGGAGTGTATTGAAGCATATAAAAATGCCCTCCGGTTGAACCCTGAAGATGAAGATGCCAGGCTGAACCTGCAAAAAGCATTGCAGCAGCAGCAAAAAGAAAAGCCAAAAGAAAAAAAGGATCAAAAGAAAAATAATCAGCAGCAACAGAAGCAGCAGGACCAGCAACCGAAGCCGCAGCCATCAAAAATGACAAAGAAGGAAGCGGAAGAAAAATTAAAAGCCTTGCTGCAGCAGGAAAAAAAATTGCAGGATAAATTAAGAAAAGTGGATGCTGCTTCTCCTAATAAGCCGGAGAAAGACTGGTAGCGGAAAGAAAAAGAATTTAAGCAGGGGCAAACATCCCCTGCTTTTTTGTTGTTATTTTGTAACAATATCTACACTATGCAATTGTACTGTGAATCATTAACGGAATATAAAAGACTTGCCACAAGAGAAGTTAAGATTGGAAATTTATTATTGGGCAATGGCCATCCCATCAGGATACAAACCATGACTACTACTGATACGATGGATACCATGGCCACAGTGGAACAATCCATCCGTTGTATAGAAGCTGGTGCAGAGTTGGTTCGTATCACTGCTCCATCCAAAAATGAAGCAGAAAATTTACAAAATATAAAAGATGAATTAAGAAGAAGGGGATACGATACCCCTTTGGTTGCTGATATTCATTTTACACCCAACGCCGCCGAGATTGCTGCAAGAATTGTAGAGAAAGTAAGGGTAAATCCCGGCAACTATGTGGACAAGAAAAAATTTGAACAGATTGAATATACAGATGCAGAATATGCAGAAGAAATTGAAAGGATAAGAGAGCGGTTTACACCACTTGTTTTAATTTGTAAAGAGCATGGAACTGCCATGCGTATTGGTACCAATCATGGCAGTTTAAGCGACCGCATTATGAGCCGCTATGGCGATACGGCAATGGGTATGGTAGAAAGTGCCATGGAGTTTTTACGCATTGCCCGAAATGAAGATTATCACAACATCATCCTGAGTATGAAGAGCAGTAATCCATTGGTGATGGTGCAGGCATACAGGTTGCTGGTGAATCACATGGTGGAAGAGTTTGGTGAATGTTATCCTTTGCATTTGGGTGTAACAGAAGCTGGCGATGGCGAAGATGGAAGAATAAAATCTGCTATTGGTATTGGTACTTTATTGGAAGATGGCATCGGTGATACAATAAGGGTTTCATTAACTGAAGATCCTGAATTTGAAATTCCTGTTTGTAAAGATATTGTGAATAGCCTCCCCAGGCTCCCGGCAAATCGGGAGGTATCAAAAGACACTGCTGATTTAAGATTGTCTTACTCACCATTTGAATATAAAAGAAGAGAAACAAACGAAGTTTCAAACATTGGTAAAAAGCATGTACCCGTTGTGGTGGCTGACTACATGCATGCAAAAAGTATTGCTTACAGTAACTTGCCATCCATCGGATATACTTATGATGAGGCAACAGATAAATGGAATATTGGAGATGCGGCGGCAGATTATATTTACACCGCTGATAAAATAATTGATTTTGCATTGCCGGGCACATTAAAAGTTATCTGTGATCACAAAACATGGCTCACTGTTGGTGATAATGAAAAATATTTTCCTTTATACCAGGGTGATGAGTTTATCAATGCAGAAAAAAAATCTCCCTCAATAAATTTTGTTGTACTTGATACTGTAAAAGATCATTTATTACTGATTGAGAAAATTAAGCATGATACAAGTGTTGTATTGTGCCTGTATTCTTCTGCTGCAAACAGCATGCAATCTGTAAGGAGTTTTATAAATGGGTTGATGCAGCAGGAAATAAAAATACCTGTTATTCTCGCTGTTGAAAGCAGCCACAGTTCTATTGATGAACAACTGATAGCTTTTGCCACCGGAAGTGGTGCCTTATTTTTAGATGGAATGGGTGATGGCATTTGGCTGATGAATGACCCGGCAAAACTGGTAAATCAAAAAGTATCCGGAAGAACATATTTAGAAACAAAGAATAATCACCAGTTTATCAACAATACTTCTTTCTCTATTCTGCAGGCGGTACGTACAAGAATATCCAAAACAGAATACATCAGTTGCCCCAGTTGTGGAAGAACCTTGTTTGACCTGCAGGAAACAACCGCAAGAATCAGGGCGGTAACCAATCATTTAAAAGGTGTGAAGATTGCTATCATGGGCTGCATTGTAAATGGCCCCGGTGAAATGGCCGATGCCGATTTTGGCTATGTTGGCAGCGGTGTTGGAAAGATTACATTATACCAGGGAAAAGAAGTGGTGAAAAGAAATATTGACAGTGCTATTGCAGTGGATGAGCTAATTAATTTATTGAAAGAAAGTGATGCCTGGGTGGAAGTTTGATGGTACACAGAAGAAACGGGTTTAGCAGATGGGCACCGATTAATCCGTCCTAATCAGTTTTGATCAGTGTCATCTGTTTTCCATCCAAGATGGGCATAAAAGCTTAATAAAGATATGGAGTATAAGAGTGCGACGCCAATGAAGTTTCATAACAGTACAATCGCCTGGTTCAAAATAATTTTTTAAAAATATATGCAAACAGATTTTCTTGTAATAGGAAGCGGTATAGCAGGATTGACTTATGCTTTAAAAACAGCACAGGATTGTCCGGATAAAAAAGTGATGGTGCTGACTAAAACACAAAGTGATGAAACCAACACCAAGTATGCACAAGGTGGCATTGCCGGTGTAATGGATTTTGATAAGGACAGTTTTGATAAACACATTGAAGACACATTGATTGCCGGTGATGGATTGTGTGACAGGCATACAGTGGAGATTGTTGTGAAGGAAGGCGTAGAGCGGATTAAAGAAATAATTGAATGGGGAGCACAGTTTGATAAAGAACCCGATGGCGATTTTAAACTGGGCAAAGAAGGTGGCCACAGTGAGTTTCGCATTTTGCATCACAAAGATATTACCGGCAAAGAAATGGAAAGGGCTTTACTGGCCGCTATAGCAAAACAAAAAAATATAGAACTCATCAGCCATTGTTTTGTGGTGGATATTATCACCCAGCATCACCTTGGTTTTTTAGTTACCAAAGCCACACCCGATATTGAATGTTATGGTGTGTATGTATTGAACCTTGCCAGCAATAAAATTGAAAAGATATTATCAAGGATCACTTTGCTTGCAACAGGTGGTAACGGGCAGGTGTACCGCAGTACTACCAATCCTGCCATTGCAACAGGCGATGGTGTGGCGATGGTGTACCGGGCAAAGGGCAGGATTGAAAATATGGAGTTCATTCAATTTCACCCAACAGCTTTGTATGAACCGGGTGTGAGAGGGCAATCATTTTTAATAACGGAAGCGGTAAGGGGTGATGGTGGTATTTTACGAAACCAAAAAGGCGAAGCTTTTATGGAACGCTATGATGAAAGAAAGGATTTGGCACCAAGGGATATTGTGGCAAGAGCAATCGATAATGAAATGAAAATAAATGGTACAGAGCATGTTTATTTGGATTGCCGTCATTTCAGCAAAGAAAAATTTACAGAACACTTTCCTAATATTTATGACAAATGTATCAGCATTGGAATAGACATTACAAAAGACATGATACCGGTGGCACCTGCGGCGCATTACAGTTGTGGTGGTATCAAAACAGATGAATGGGGCAAGACATCGATCAAAAATTTATATGCTGCCGGTGAGTGTGCCTGTACAGGGCTGCATGGTGCCAACCGCTTAGCCAGCAACAGTTTGCTGGAGGCGATGGTTTTTGCTCACCGGGCATACAAAGCTGCTGTTAATCATCTTCGTAATGTCTCCCCTTTAGTAGATGGGGGCATTATTCCAGATTGGAAAGCAGATGGTACGAACGCCCCGAAAGAAATGATTTTAATTACGCAAAGTGTAAAGGAACTGAAACTGCTGATGAGTGATTATGTTGGGATTGTTAGAAATAATGACCGCCTGCACAGGGCAATGAAAAGGCTGGATCTTTTGTATGAAGAAACTGAAGCATTGTATGAAAAAACAGAAGTGTCGCCCCAGTTATGTGAGTTGCGGAACATGATAACGGTAGCTTACCTGATTGTAAAGTGTGCAGAGTTCCGTCATGAAAGCAGGGGACTGCATTTTAATACCGACTATCCGGGGAAGAGTAACAAAGAACAAAATATAGTGTTGTAATTTATTTAGGGCATTGATAAATTTAAAAAAGAACTGACCAAATGTATTATCTTATTTACGGGTTCTTATACCTGGTTTCTTTACTTCCTTTTTTTATTTTGTATTTTATAGGAGATGTTGTTTATGTGTTGTTGTTTTATGTTTTTGGATACAGAAAAAAAATAGTACTCAATAACCTTGCTATTGTATTTCAAGAAAAGACAGTGAAGGAACAAACGAGAATAGCCAAACAGTTTTACAAAAACCTGGTAGATACATTTATTGAAACGATAAAGATGGTAAGCATGAGTAAACATGAATTTGAAAAAAGATGCACCATCGATATTGGACCAATAAATGCCATGGCATTAAAAGGAAAAAATATTCAAATACAAAGTGGACATCAGATGAATTGGGAATACGCCAACTGGATAATGGGAAATAATTCTCCGATACCATTTATTGGTATTTATAAGACAATTGGCAATGCGGCGGTTAACAAATTATTTTTTAAAATCAGGGCAAAGTACAATACTATATTAGTATCCACTACTGATTTTAGAACAAAGAAAGACGAAATACTAAAAGGGCAATATGCAATTGCCCTGGCAGCAGATCAAAATGGAAATCCGGATCAATGTTTTTGGCTGAATTTTTTTGGAAAGCCTGTCCCGTTTGTAACAGGGCCTGCTAAAGGTGCCATTAGAAATAACAATGCAATTATTTTTGTAAATTTTGTCAAAACGAAAAGGGGCTATTATCATTTTGCTACCCAGGTGATGGTGGAAAATGCGAATGAGTACAGCCCAGAACAATTAACTCTTCAATACAGGGATTTGCTGGAAAAGGCCATTCGGGAAACGCCGGATAATTACTTGTGGACTCACCGCAGGTGGAGGCATGAATATAAAAACAGTTACAGCCATTTATGGATTGATACAACAAATCCTAATTGAGTACGCTGATATCTTTATCAGTCTTTATCTTTTTTTCCTCTTTAATTCTTTCCCAACCGCCTGTGATGTTTCGTAAATTATGAATGCCTTGTTTTTTTAGGAGGGAAGCTGCAATAACGCTTCTGTAGCCACCACCACAATACACATACAAATTTTGATTTTCTTCAAAACTCGCCAGCAACGCTACATCTGTCATATCGCTTAGTGGCATGTTGATAGCATCTTTTACATGTCCTTCTGCAAATTCTGTTTCTCTTCTTACATCTACTGCCTGTAAATTTTTATCATGGGGAATGTCCATCGCAAATTCGTCGGGCTCTATATTAATGATCATATCTATTCTTTCGCCAGCATTAGCCCAAGCTTCAAAACCTCCCTGCAGGTAGCCTTCTATATTGGAAAACCCAACCCTTGCAAGCCGCACTATTGTTTCTTCTTCCTGTCCCGGTTCTGTTATTAATAACATTGGCTTATCAAATGATAAAATGCTGCCGGCCCATTCTGCAAAGCGGCCTTCCAGCCCGATAAAAATACTTCCGGGAACAAACCCTTCAATGAAAACAACCGCATTACGGGTATCTAAAACGGTAGTATCGTTACTTAATTTACTTTTAAAACTGGCAACTGAAAGTGGTGTTAAAGCCCTCGTTTTTATTTTGTCGAGGCTCTCATAACCTTCTTTATTTATCAGGGCATTAATAGAAAAATATTTTGGAGCATCAGTCAGGCCATCTGTAATTGCTTTTATAAAAGCTTCTTTTGTTTGTGGCTGTAAAGCATAATTATTTTTCTTTTCTTCACCAATGGTGCTGAAGGAATCAGGGCCTAAATTTTTACCACAACTGCTGCCTGCGCCATGTGCCGGATACACCAGTATATCATCTGCCAAAGGCAAAATTTTATTTTGTATTGTCTCATACATAATACCGGCTAGCTCTTCTTTACTCATGTCTCCACTGCTAAGATCTGGACGGCCTACATCACCAACGAATAAGGTATCGCCTGTAAAAATTGCATGATCTTTTCCCTGCTCGTCTTTTAGTAAATAGCAGCTGCTCTCTATCGTATGGCCGGGTGTATGCAATACCTGTAAAGAAATATCACCCAATTTAAATACCTCGCCATCTTTAGCTATATGAACTGGAAATTTCGTTTCCGTTTCAGGGCCATATACAATTGGGGCCCCGGTTTTTTTACCAAGGTCTAAATGGCCGCTTACAAAGTCTGCATGAAAATGTGTTTCAAAAATATATTTGATTACAGTATTTCTTTCAGCTGCCAATTGCAGGTATACATCTGTATCCCTTAGTGGGTCAATAACTGCAGCTTCCCCATTACTTTCAATATAGTAAGCGGCTTCACTAATGCAGCCGGTATATAGTTGTCGTATAAACATATCAATATCTTTTATTAATTCCTTTTAAAAATACCGGCAAATATAAAAATAAAAAAGCGGATGAATGACCATCCGCTTTACTTGAAAATGTTTTGTGAACCTATGCCACCAGATCATTTACAATGCGGCTGATTTCTTCAATCCTCTTATGATTAATAAGATAAAAAATAAATTTCCCCTCTCGTTCGGTTGTTACAATTCCCGCCTTTCGCAGTATTGCTAAATGCTGAGAAGCTACAGACTGTTCAAGCCTGAGACGAACATAAATTTCTGTTACGGTGATTTTCTTTTCTTCTTCAATCAACTTCAAAAGTTGCTGACGCAGTTTGTGATTTAAGGCTCTTAAAATAAGTGCTGCCTTTTTCACATTGTAGTAGTCAATTTTTAATGTACTCATGTGTTCAGTTTTTTTAAAAGACAATATTATCCCAGGCGGGTAAGGGGCTTGTCTTTATCATAGTTATTAAATTTTTTTAAACCGTTCCCAAGAACAAGGCAAAGATACAATGCAAATCAGATAGTTAAATAATAGAATTTTATGGATGGTAACTAATAAGAATAATAAACCAAATCTTTGGGGATATTTTAACCTAAATAAAACTCTTTTATATACAGTGGTTCGGAGTAAACCAAGTCTGCAAAATCTTGGTTTAACATTTTTTGAAATGATAATTTGCTCATAGCCAAACTATTATCAGGGGTGCTTAAAAAAAGTGCATTTTTATGTGAGCAGAGCTGTTCCCATTTGGCGGCACCATTGCCAAAAAATGCCACCTGGCCATTTAACAACTCTTTAACCCAACAGCTTTCATCCAGTATTATTGCAGATGGAGATGAAATTATATTTAAACTGCTATTGTAAGTAGCTGTGAATACTTCCATTCTACGGGCATCTATCATTGGGCAAAACAAAATGTTGTCAATATTATTTTGCTCAAGCTTGCCAATGACTGCAGCGGCTAAAATTTCTAATGAGCTAACTGTTATCAATGGTTTGTTTAGTGCAAAGCACAACCCTTTTGCACTGGCCATTCCCACCCGTAAGCCTGTGTATGAACCAGGGCCATAAGCCACGGCAATGGCTGCTAAATCATTTAAAGTAATGGCTGCTTTTTTTATCAATGATTTAATGGCCGGTTGTAAAAAAGCAGCATGGTCTTTTTGTTCTTTATTTTTTTCTTCCTGTACAATCAATCCATTTTCAGCAATATTAATTAGTGCAGTATTTGTTGAAATATCAATATTTAAAATCAGGCTCATGCGTTGGCTTCAGTTTGTAATAATGGTGCAGGTAAATATCTCTTATCATTTATACTTAATACCAGCAGCAATTCATAAATATTTTTTACCCCAATAATACAAGCCCACTCAAAAGGACCGAATGGATAATTCGTACCCAGTTTCATAGCGGTATCAATTTCTTCTTTTGAACTTACTTTTTGCCCTAAAGTAAAATATGCTTCGTTGATGATCATTGCAATAACCCTGGCAGCAATAAGGCCTGGTTCATCTGCAACTTCAATATATTGCTTGTTTGCTGCAGTCAAAATTTGTGTTGTCTCATCAGTTATGGTTCCGGCAACTTCCCAAATATTTCTTGATAAAAAACTATTCCATCCGATGATGCGTACTACATTGCTTTCTGTTTGTAATTCTTTCAAAGTTGCTGCCACTGAATTTAATAATACAGGTTGCTGGATATTTTGCAGTTGTTGTTTATCTACTTCCTGCAAAATGATATAGCCATCAGCAGCAACCATTTCCTGCTGCAATGATGTTATTCTTACCCAGTTTATTTCCGTAGCATCCAGAGTCAGCTCTTTCCATTGTTCTTCATTTGCCAGTACCGCAATCGTCATCTGATAATTTTTTACAAAAATAGGTGGTTGATAAAAGATATATTTGCAGTTCGTTAAAAAAACAGCAATGAGTAAGCAAATCATCACTACCAATAATGCCCCGGCACCCATCGGCCCTTACAACCAGGCAATAAAAACCGGTAACCTGTTATTCATTTCCGGACAGGTAGCCCTAAAACCAGGCACTGGAGAAATGGCTGCTGCCGATATCATTGAAGAGACTCACCAGGTGTTGCAAAACTTAAAATCTATTTTACAGGAAGCTGGTATGGATTTCAGCAATGTAGTTAAGACCACTATTTTTTTAAGTGACATGAATTTGTTTGGCCAGGTAAATGAAATTTACGCCAAGTATTTTGAAGGTGATTTTCCTGCCAGGGAAACCGTGGCTGTGAAAGGCTTACCTAAAAATGCCAATGTAGAAATTAGTATGATTGCCGCTGGATAGTTATTGCAAAGCTGGCAAATTGTTAGGTGCATTATATTCCCGGCCTTTTATCATTGCGAAAAATATACCCGGCTTTAGCTGTTTCAATGATTTTTTTTCAACTGTTCTTTTTATTTTTAAATAAAAATCTCTTGCTTTTATCAGTATCAATTTTTGTACAGCTGCTTTTGTTTGCCGCATAGAGAATTATTTCATGCCGGATGTATTCTTCGTCTTTTCAATTTTTTAGCAATTTCTAATGCCTGTGCAACTGTAGTAAAACAAGTTTTAAGAAACATAAAAAGCATTTAATTTTACTATCGGGATACTACTAATATTCAATTTGCAAAAATGAGTCATAGCAACGGGTTGATAATAATTACTGATAAAGTGCCTGATTTTTTGATAGCAGCATTACAGCAAAAAAATTACGAGATAAGGTATTTGCCCCAACTCACCTACACTGAAATGAATGAGTTGATTGCAGAAGCAGTGGGCTTAATTTTGACAACAAAAATCAAGATTGATAAAGCACTTTTAGATAAAGCCGCCAACCTGAAATGGATAGGCCGTCTCGGCAGCGGAATGGAACATATTGATGTGACTTATGCCGAAAGTAAAGAAATAAAATGCGTAAGCAGCCCGGAAGGAAACCGCAATGCTGTGGCCGAACATGTACTTGGGCTTGCATTAAATTTAATGAATAATATCGCTCGTGGATTTAATGAAATTAAAGAAAGTAAATGGATAAGAGATGCAAACCGTGGAATAGAATTAACTGGTAAGACAGTTGGTATCATTGGCTTTGGTAACACCGGCAGTGCCTTTGCAAAATTGCTGTCTTCCTTTGATGTGACGGTACTGGCTTATGATAAATATAAATTTGATTTTGCAAAGGATTACATCAGGGAAGCAAGCCTGGAACAAATATGCCGCTATGCCGACCTGATCAGTTTTCATGTGCCGCTAACGGAAGAAACGAAGTATATGGCAGATGAATATTTTTTTAATTCACTTGCCCAGCAGCCATTTTTTATCAATGCCTGCAGGGGTGCTGTTACAGATACAGGGGCATTGGTCAATGCATTACAGAATAAAAAAATTGCCGGTGCAGCACTGGATGTATTGGAAAATGAAAACCTGTCAACGCTTAGCGAAATACAGCAAAGCCAGTTGGATTTTCTTACCCGGCAACCGAATGTTATCCTCACGCCGCATATTGCCGGCTACAGCCAGGAAGCATTTATAAAAATGAGCAAGATAGTTTTGGATAAATTGGGCATTTGAAAATTTGATTATATTTGCAATAGATACAACGCCTTGGGCAATCCCGGGGCGTTGTATTTTTTTTCTGTTTACAATAAAATGAATGTTATGAGTGAAACAAACTATGTGAAAAAAGAGACCTACGAAAAAATGAGGGAAGAGCTATACCAATTAAAAAGTGTGGAGCGTCCTGCTGCAAGCCGTGCCATTGCTGAAGCCCGTGAAAAAGGTGACCTGAAAGAAAATGCAGAATATGATGCGGCAAAAGAAGCCCAGGGATTGCTGGAAGCAAAAATAAAACAACTGGAAGGCATCATTGCCACCGCCAGAATTTTGGATGAAACCAATATTGATATCAGCAAAGTATCTATCCTTACTAAAGTAACAGTTACCAACCTGGGTACAAAAAAACAAGTAACCTACCAGATTGTTTCTGAAAAAGAAGCCGATCTTAAACTGGGAAAAATTTCTGTAACCTCCCCCATTGGTAAAGGCTTGCTTGGTAAAGTAATTGGTGATGTAACCGAAGTGCAGGTGCCGGCTGGTATGCTTAAATTTAAAGTGGAAAATATTTCTTTATAGAAAAATATTTAAATGATTCTTTACCCATCCACTAAACAGTGGATGGGTTTTTTGTTTGTATTTTTATATCAAAAATAATCATGACAATCTTCTCAAAAATAATCGCAGGGCAAATACCATCTTATAAAATTGCGGAGAATGAAAACTTCTTTGCTTTCTTAGATATTTTCCCTTTGGTGAAAGGGCATGTGCTGATAGTACCTAAAGTAGAGACTGATAAATTTTTTGATTTGGCAGATAATTATTTAGCAGCAATGCTGCTGTTTGCAAAACCCATCGCCCATGCAATAGAAAAAGGATTTGACTGCAACCGCTGCGGCATCAGCGTTGTGGGGCTTGAAGTGCCTCATGCACACCTGCACCTGTTACCCATCAACTCTGCTGACGATTTGAATTTTACCAACCCGAAATTGAAATTATCTCCCGATGAATTGAAAGCAGTGCAGGAAAAAATTATAAAGCTTTTATAATTTTCAGAATGCCGTAAAATTATTATTTCACAGGTGGCCGCAGATCATCAACACCAATACTGTTGATGTCGTCATCAAAGGCATCTGGCTTTTGCTCTAAAGTATATTTCACTATTAAGTATCCGCCAAAAGCACAAAAAAGTGCAATCAATGATATTTGGAAAAAAGCAGGTTTGTCAATTTTGGCTAGATCAACTTGCCCAAACATCAGCAACCCCAGAACACAACCTGCAAATTCCGCTGCAAGCCAGGCCAGTACCGTGTATAATTTCCAGTTGTTTGGCTTACCCCTTTTTGCAAAGCCAGTTGCCCGTTGCTTTTACAAAAAAATATCAGCGCAATGATTTCAATTATGAACATACTTATTTTTTTAAACTACCGTAAATCATTAGCCCAATTATTTCTAAAAAAATAATTGCTATTATACCAGGTCAATATCAAAATTCACCAACTGCACAAATTCGCCAATCCTGTCATCAATATCTTTTCTTGTAATTTCTTTCAGCCTGATGGGGCCAAACTTTTCTACACAGAAACTTGCCAACGCACTGCCGACAATGATAGCCGTTTTCATATTCTCAAAACTGATGTCTTTGGTTTTGGCTAAGTAACCAATAAAGCCACCGGCAAAAGTATCACCAGCACCAGTTGGGTCAAACACTTCTTCCAATGGTAATGCAGGAGCAAAGAACACATGATTGCCATGAAATAATAAAGCACCATGTTCCCCTTTTTTTATCACTAAAAATTTAGGGCCCATTGTCAAAATTTTTCTGGCGGCTTTCACTAAAGAAAATTCACCGCTCAGTTGTCTTGCTTCGCTGTCGTTCACCATCAGCACATCTACTTCCTTCATCACTGCTTTCAAATCATCCAATGCAATATCCATCCAAAAGTTCATGGTGTCAAGTACGATTAACTTCGGCCTTGTCTTTAATTGTTTGATAACGCTTAACTGTACAGCAGGAGCCAAATTACCGAGCATTAAAAATTCTGCATCCTGATAACTGTCTGGTACCACAGGTTTAAATGTGGCCAGTACATTCAAATCAGTCACCAGTGTATCACGGCTGTTCATGTCCAAATGATATTTGCCACTCCAGAAAAATGATTTTTGATCAGGCACAATTTCTACAGCATCCAATTGTACACCACGTTTTTTCATCTCATCCATTTCGGATTGTTCAAAATCGTTTCCTACCACAGATACTAATTGCACTGGTTGTGTAAAATAGCTGGCAGCATAAGCAATGTAAACATTGGCACCGCCAACGATCTTGTCAACTTTCCCAAATGGAGTTTCAATTGCATCAAAGGCCATAGAGCCAACCGATATTAAAGACATGGTGTTTTTTTTAGTGATAAATTTTTAGCGTTGCAAAAGTAATGGATTGAACGGGCTTTTAGGAAAGTAAGGGTTATTTTTGTTTTCACGCCAGGAAACAAAGATGGAAAAGAAGCAAAGTTTTTCTTTGTTTCTTGTTTTCTCCTTAGCATCCTGGTGTGAAATTCTTTCTATGCTGTTACAAATTCATCCAGATAATCCACAGCCACGGCTCATTAAGCAGGTGGTGGAATGCCTGAAAGACGGAGGGGTGGTGGTATATCCCACAGACACCATTTATGGTATTGGCTGTGATATTTCCCAGCACAAAGCCATTGAAAGAATCTGTAAAATAAAAAATATTGATCCGCAAAAAGCACAACTCAGTTTTATATGTCAAGATCTGAGCCACCTTAGTGATTACACCAAAAGTATTGATACGCCTTTGTACAGAATGCTGAAAAATTATTTGCCGGGTCCTTATACTTTTATTTTACCTGCCAGTAAACAAGTGCCTAAAATTCTGCAGAGCAAAAAAAGCACTATTGGCCTCCGTGTTCCTGGTAATATTATTTGTCAAAATATTTTAGGCGAATTGGGTAATCCTCTTCTCAGTGCATCATTGCCTGGTGATATGGTGGAAGAATACACCGACCCGGAAATCATTTTTGAAAAATTTGAAAACCTGGTTGACTTGGTAATTGACGGGGGAAGCGGCGGAATGGTTCCTTCTACTATTGTTGATTGTACTACTGATGAATGGACGGTGATAAGAGAAGGATTGGGAGAGTGGGAAAGTTGAAAGTTGAAAGTTGAAAGTTGAAAGTTGAAAGTTGAAAGTTGAAAGTTGAAATGCAAGGAACAGTTAAGTAAGATAACAAACATCAACAACCCGTAACCCATTCAATTTATTTCTCCACCAAAAACAAATACACTTCTTTTGGGCCATGCACACCCGTTACCAATGTTTTTTCAATATCAGCAGTACGGCTGGGGCCGCTTGCAAAAGTGATTAAGGAAGGGATATTGCCGGCATATTTTTCTTTGATATTGTGCAAAGCATCTTTTACATCATACAGCAACTGGTTGGTATAAGCAATACAAATATGAACTGGGGCATACACACTTACAGCACGGCCGCTTTGTTCTGCTGCACTCATTACAATAGTGCCAGTCCGGGCAACTAAATATTCACAACCGGTGATGGAGGCATCACAAGTTTCAAGGCTAATGGTATTGCTGAAAACCTCACTCCATTTACTGTCGTTACAAAAAATTTTTGTCCACTGTTTGGCAACTATTAATTGTTGCAGTTGTACCTCCATATCCTGTTCATCTAAGCAAAAAGCAAACTTGCCCTGCAGGCCGGTAAATGTTTGTGCAAAAATCACTTCCAGTTCTTCTGCCTGCGGCTGGTAAATAGCAGTGCTGCCTTCACTTAATGGAAAAGGCAAAGGCACTGGGTTACTCAGTGCCTTCCTTATTCGTTTTAATATATTTTCTTTGGTGGTTGTTGCGCTCATTACTTTATTAAGTTAATGGAACATTGGTAACTGCATCAACAGGTGGTGGTATTGGTGAAGTTCCGTTAAGCGGCTCTGCTGGCTCATCCTGCACATCCAGTGTTTTCTTTTCTTCATAAGGCCTTTTGCCGATCAGCGCTTCCACATCACTCTTAAACAGCACTTCTTTTTTCAGTAATTCTTTTGCCAGTTTTTCTACTTCACCTTTCTTTTCCGTCAGCAATTCTTTAGTTCTTACATAGGCTACTTCAATTAGTTTACGCACTTCCTGGTCAATCATTTTACCAGTCTCTTCACTGTAAGGTTTTGTAAAAGTATTTTCCTGGTTAGGATCGTAGTAACTTATGTTGCCTACTTTATCATTCATGCCATACACAGTAATCATGCTGTAAGCAATCCTGGTAATTTGCTGCAAATCATTGCTGGCACCGGTACTTATTTTCCCAAAGAAAATATCTTCACTTGCCCTGCCGCCAAGCGTCATGCAAATCTGATCCATCAATTGATCGGTGTTGTACAGGTATTGTTCTTTTGGTGTGTACTGGGCATATCCCAATGCAGCTGTACCTCTTGGTACCACAGTTACTTTCAATAACGGATATGCATGTTCCAGGAACCAGCCGCAAATGGCGTGACCTGCTTCATGGTAAGCGATGATCTCTTTTTCTTCGGGAGAAATGATTTTATTTTTCTTTTCCAATCCACCAATCACCCTGTCAATAGCATCCTGGAAATCGGCCATATCCACTGCATCTTTTCCTTTTCTTGCCGCTATCAAAGCCGCTTCATTACATACGTTGGCAATGTCTGCTCCGGCAAAGCCCGGGGTTTGTTCTGCCAATTTATGAATATCCAGTTTACTGGAAATTTTTATTGGTTCAAGGTGCACTTTAAAAATTGCTTCTCTTCCCACCAAATCTGGTTTGTCGATAGAGATCTGCCTGTCGAACCTTCCGGGACGAAGCAATGCAGAGTCTAACACATCCGGCCTGTTGGTGGCTGCTAAAATGATAATACCCAAATCGGTACCAAAGCCATCCATTTCCACCAGCAACTGGTTAAGGGTATTTTCCCTTTCATCATTACTCATCATTACATTCTTACCTCTTGCCCTTCCGATTGCATCTATCTCATCTATAAAAATAATACAGGGAGCTTTTTCTCTTGCCTGCTTAAACAAATCTCTTACACGGCTGGCACCCACACCTACAAACATCTCCACAAAATCACTGCCACTAAGGCTGAAAAAAGGAACCTGAGCTTCACCTGCCACGGCTTTTGCCAATAATGTTTTACCGGTACCTGGAGGGCCAATGAGCAAAGCACCTTTAGGTATTTTACCACCCAATGCAGTATATTTTTTTGGATTTTTTAAGAAGTCAACAATCTCCATCACTTCTACTTTTGCTTCATCAAGACCGGCTACATCACCAAAGTTGATATTTACTCTGGAGGCTTTATCAAACAGCGTTGCTTTTGATTTACCAATGTTGAATATGCCACCCGGCCCGCCAGAACCACCGCCGGGTCCCCCTACCTTACGCATCATCATTACAAAGAGTAAGCCTATCAGCAGTATGGGTAAAAGCGTTGTTATTATTTGGCCAAATAATTCACCCTCTTCATCCGGTTTATCCGGTACAGGAATTACAGCCGGGTTTGCTTTATAAAAGTCACTCATCTGGCCGGCAAATGTTTTGTCTTCTATAATAGAAAAAAACAATTGAGGCTGATCTGCCGGTACTTTTTTCGCATTATCGTATTGCAGTTTGTCAAGTGCTTTTTCATAATAGGCGGCATTTTTTTCCAATGCACCTTTTACTAAAAATACCCTTACAATTTTCTTGTTACGGATGGTTTTAATTTTTTCAACATCCCCGGCCCTCACCATTTCCTGGAATTTGATCTGGTCTGTTTCCACACCTGCACTAATACCAGTTCTTATAAAATTATAGCCAATCAATGCTGCAAAGGCAATTCCATAAATCCAGTAAATATTAAACCGGGGTTTCTTTTTGGGCTGGTTGTCTTCACCAATAGGAGGTATATTATTAGGATTTGATTTCCTGTTCGTCTCCGTTGTCTTATCTTCTGCCATAAAATACTTTCTTACAAATTTATTTTTTTGATTTCTTGTTATTAGGGTAATCGTATTCTTTTAACTAATCATTGTGTTCAGTCGCAGGAGCATCGCTCCACATTTCTTCCAGCTGGTAAAATTTTCTTGGTTCCGGCAACATGATATGCACTACCACATTTACAAAATCAATCAATATCCATTGCTGTGCCTGCCTGCCCTCATGCTTAAACGCAGCTTCGAGGCATTTTGTTTTCACTTCTGCTTCTACAAAATCGGCAATGGCTTTAAGCTGGGTGTTATTGGTTGCTTCGCAGATGATAAAGAAATCGGATACAGCTTCAGGGATTTTTCTTAAATCAAGGCTGATGATGTTTTCGCCTTTTTTATCCTGGATGGCTTTAATAATAACTTTAAAAATTTTGCTGTTCCTGGTGAGCCTGGTAATGGTATTCTTTTTCCGGCTGGCTAATACTGTAAGGTTATTCAATTTTATTCTTTTTGTATTTTGGTATTGTGATGGACGAACCATTCTTTAAAAAATGACTACCTTCTTTGCTTTTTTTATCAGTTGCAGAATGTAGCTTGCAATTGCGTTCAAAAATACAATTTCTTTATCAATCGCTGCACTATTATGTCCTTTGCTGATACTTCATTTATATTATTAGACAGCGTGGATAGTACCAACAACTATGCCATGGCAAAAGCCCATGCAGGATTGGCGAAGCATGGCGATGCCTTCTTTGCATTTAACCAAACCGGCGGAAAAGGCCAGCGGGGAAAAAATTGGCATACAGGTAACGGACAAAACATAGCAATTAGTATTGTAACAGCGCCAACACTGCTAACAATTGACGAACAATTTAAATTATCCGCTGCTGTAGCCCTGGGGTGTTTTGATTTTTTCAGCACTTATGCAGGTGATGAAGAAACAAAAATAAAATGGCCTAACGATATTTACTGGCGTGACAGAAAGGCAGGGGGAGTATTGATTGAAAATATTATTGGCCGCTCAGCAGGCGGCAGTAATTGGAAATTTGCCGTAGTGGGTATTGGAATAAATGTAAATGATAAGTCATTTGAAAATGGCTTGCAAAATGTGGTTTCACTGAAGCAGATAACGGGTAAACAGTTTGATGTGGTTGCATTGGCAAAAGAACTGCAGCAGCTTGTGTTGAAAAGGATTGCCACAATTACCCTGGTACCATTTCAAGAAATGTTAGCACAATACAATGCTCATCTTTTTAAAGCAAATGAAACGGTGCAGTTGAAAAGGGGAAATATTGTTTTTAATACAACGATTAAAAAGGTTACTGAAAAAGGGCAATTATTTACAGTGGACAGGATTGATAATTTGTTTGATTTTGGAGAAGTGGAGTGGCTGCTATAAATTTTCTGCCTGCCTTGCTTCTGCTTCGTATTTATTGTTGTAATACCCTTTCCGCAGGCTCTCCCACAAATATTTTATTGTAAAAAATACAAAGCCATGCTGCTTAAACTGGCGGATATGGCAAAGCTCATGCTTTACCCATTTTTCATTTTGCAAAAATTCTTCCCTGCTGGCATTGTATAAATGAATGGTGCTGCCCAGCACCATGGCAACAGCATACATGAGTTTTCTTAATTAGTTTTATTTCTCCAAACTTTGATGCAAGCAAAATCAAACGCTTTCTTCTTTGAGGCACTCCGTAATCTTTTGCATCAACAACTTTGTAAGAGATAAAATAATTGTTCGCTGAAAGGACACTTATAAAATCTTCAAAAACTTTTCCCTCGTTATACTTCATCAGGTTCGGAACATTTTCCATTGAAACAATGTCTGGTTGTATTGCTTCAATTATTTTTCCGAAAGAGTAAAGTAGTTTCCACTTGTCATTTGTTTTGTTGCCTTGCTGATATGTTGAGAACGCTTGGCATGGGGCACAACCTGCAAGAATTTTTATTGAGTTGTCAGGATAGAGTTTTGCAATTTCTGTCGGTGAAGTTTTTGTCAAGTCAGCATG
>JANMJU010000119.1:0-8025 GCA_031371545.1 Chitinophagaceae bacterium | reverse complement strand
CCAGTTATGCAGCCTGCCGGCTGTGGAGGCAAAACCAACAAGTTTATTATAGCTAACGAATAATAAAAGATCCTACTGGTATAAAATAAATAACCTAAACAGTTTCCTAATCGTTTATAAAATCATCTTTATAAAAACATTTGATTTTGTAATCGAATAGAATAAAAAAAAGTCACACGTCTGTGTGACTATATATTTTTAATCAAGACACATTTTTACATTCGCTTCAATACTTCTTCACCCATTGCCTCAGTACCCAATATATTTTCGGGGGCAGTATTTGCATCTGCAATATCCCTTGTTCTGAAACCAGCTTTTAATACAGCATCCACTGCATTGATAACAGCTTCGGATTCTGCTTTTAATCCAAATGAAATATCCAGTAACAATGCGGCGGAAAGAATAGATGCTAACGGATTGGCAACTCCTTTTCCGGTAATGTCGTGTGCAGAGCCATGAATGGGTTCGTACACACCGGTACCATCGCCAATGGAAGCCGAAGCAAGCATGCCCATGGAGCCTGCAATCTGGGAGGCTTCATCAGTTAAAATATCGCCGAATAAATTGGCAGTTACTACCACATCAAAACGGCATGGATCTTTTATCAGCATCATAGCAGTAGAATCTACAAACTGATGTTCTACTGCTACATCAGGATATTCCAGCGCCAGTTTTTGAATTTCTTCTCTCCAAAGGCGGCTTGTTTCAAGCACATTTGCTTTATCAACAGAACATAATTTTTTCTTTCTTGTCCGGGCTGCATCAAATGCTTTGCGGCCAATTCTCTGCACTTCATAACGGCTGTACTCTGCTACATCATAAGCAGTATCACCATTATTTTTTCTTCCTTTCTCTCCAAAATAAATATCGCCTGTTAATTCACGGAAGAATAAAATATCAGCACCTTTTAATATTTCCGGCTTGATGCTGGAGGCACTTAATAATTCATCAAATAATTTGATGGGGCGAAGATTGGCATACAATCCAAGCTCCTTCCGCATTTTAAGCAAGCCTTGTTCCGGACGAATTTTAGCGGATGGATCGTTATCATATTTTGGATGACCAACTGCACCAAATAACACTGCATCTGATTTTCTCATTTTCTCCAGCGATTCATCCGGCAAAGGATTACCGGTAGCTTCAATGGCTACATGCCCGATCAATGCTTCATCATAAATAAACTCATGATTGAATTTTGCAGCAATGGCATCCAATACTTTTTTACCAACTGCTGTTACTTCCTGCCCAATACCATCGCCGGGAACTATCAGAATATTTTTTTTCATGTTTTAAAAAAGGCAAAGAGGCAAGGAGGCAGGGAGGCAAGGAGTGGAACTCTGCATCTGCCTGGGTTCTCTTTTATTTTATTTTTTGAATTAAAGAATACATCATTTTATCAATCTCAATACACAAATCAATCTATAAGAGATTCAACATTTTTTGCGTTGCCTTAATGGCACTTACTGTTTGGTCGCTGTCCAGCCCTCTTGTTTTAAATTCTTTTCCTTTATCATCCCAGGTGATGATGGTTTCACACAAGGCATCCGACTTACCTCCCGGCGGGATACGAACTGCATAGTCTGTGAGTAAAGGCAATTCTACTTTCTTTTTTTTGTAAATACGTTTCAGTGCATTCATAAAGGCATCGTATTGCCCATCGCCCTGTGCATGTTCTTCAAATATTTCTCCATCTATATTGATCTTTAAAGTAACGGAGGGCTTCAGTTCTTTTGAATGGGTGAGTACATAATTTTCAATCTGCACTTTTTCTTCAATGGTATTACTGTCGAGTACATCAGAAATGATATATGGCAAATCTGATTGGGTAACCACTTCTTTTCTGTCTCCCAGTTCAATAATTCTTTGCGTAATTTTTTTAAGATCTGAATCAGACAATTGAATGCCTAATTGCTGTAAGTTGTTTTCAATATTGGCTTTGCCACTTGTTTTGCCCAGGGCATATTTACGCTGACGGCCAAAACGTTCCGGCATTAATTCATTAAAGTATAAATTATTTTTCTTGTCACCATCTGCATGAATGCCGGCTGTTTGTGTAAATACATTTTCACCCACCACAGGTTTGTTTACCGATATTCTGAAACCGGAGAATGTTTCCACCAGCTTACTAACAGTGTACAATGATTTTTCAACTACAGATGTTTTTACCTCTTTCACATAATCATTCAATACGGCTACAGCACTTGCCAGCGGCGCATTTCCTGCCCGTTCACCCATCCCGTTGATGGTGAGGTGCAAACCTTTGGCACCAGCTTTTACTGCCTCCAGCACATTGGCAATACTGAGGTCATAATCATTGTGTGCATGAAAATCAAAATGAATGTTGGGGTAGCGCTGAACGATAGCAGTGATATATTGTGCCGTTTCAGACGGGATTAAAACACCTAAGGTATCCGGCAATAAGATTCTTTTAATGGGCTGTCTGGAAAGAAAATCGAGGTATTGAAAAACATATTCTGGTGAGTGGCGCATGCCATTGCTCCAGTCTTCCAAATACACATTACAGTCAATATTATTTTTTTGAGCCAGGGCAATCACAGCACCTACTTCTTTAAAATGTTGTTTGGGTGTTTTCTTTAATTGGTGTGTCAGATGATTCAATGAACCTTTAGTCAAAAGATTCATTACTCTTGCCCCTGCTTCCAGCATCCAGTCGATAGAAGTAGCGCCATCTACAAATGTCAGCACTTCAATTTTATCAATAAAGCCGTTTGCTTTGGCCCATTCAGTAATTTTTTTTACTGCCTGAAATTCTCCTTCGGAAACACGGGCAGAAGCAATTTCAATCCTGTCCACCTTTACTTCGGTAAGCAACAGTTGTGCAATCGTCAATTTTTCTGAAGCAGAAAAAGATACGCCGCTGGTTTGTTCTCCATCCCTAAGGGTGGTATCCATGATCTCAATATGTCGTTGTAATGATTTCATTTTGCCTTGTTGTATGCCATTATTACTATGTTGCCTGCCATTTTATTTACGAAAAAAATACAAGGCTTTTATTTTATAAAATCAATACACACTTTTTGCAGCAAAAGATTGGATATCTTCTTTCATGGCATGTAAATAATCGATATCATCAAAACCATTTGTCATGTTGTGTTTCTTGTAAGTATTGATGGCAAAGGATTCTTTTTCACCGGTTGGTAAAATAGTAATGGATTGATCCGGAAGATTAATTTCCAGTTCAGCCTTGGGGTCTACTTCTATTGCCTGGAATATTTTATCTAAAAATTCTGGGCTCACCGTTACCGGTAGTATGCCGATATTGAGTGCATTGCCTTTAAAAATATCTGCAAAAAAACTGGATACTACACAACGGAAACCGTAATCATAAATTGCCCACGCCGCATGTTCCCGGCTGCTGCCGCTGCCAAAATTTTTGCCACCAACCAGTATCTTACCGGAATAGATTGGATTGTTTAACACAAAATCTTTTTTGGGACTGTTGTCACCGTTATACCTCCAGTCCCTGAACAGGTTATCACCAAAGCCGGTACGTTCTGTAGCTTTTAAAAAACGGGCGGGAATGATTTGATCCGTATCAACATTTTCAATCGGCAAAGGAACTGCTGTACTTCTTACTATCGTGAATTTATCGTAAGCCATTTTTATTATTTTTTGATGTCTGATTTTTTGATGTCTGATTTCTTAACTCATTACCTCTTTCCCTATTGCCTCATTGCCTATTACCTCTTTGCCTTATTTCTTTACAACAAATCTCTCGGGTCTGTCACTACACCTGTTACGGCTGCAGCGGCTGCTACCAGCGGACTTGCAAGCAATGTTCTGCTGCCGGGGCCCTGGCGGCCTTCAAAGTTTCTGTTGCTGGTGCTCACGGCATATTTTCCTGCAGGAATTTTATCATCATTCATGGCCAGGCAGGCAGAACAACCGGGCTGGCGCAACTGAAAACCGGAGGCATTAAGAATATCTAAAATACCTTCTTCCTTAATTTGACTTTCTACTATATGAGAGCCGGGAACTAACCATGCTGTAATATTATCCGCCTTCTTACGTCCTTTTACAATTGAAGCAAATGCACGGAAATCTTCAATACGTCCATTGGTGCAACTTCCTAAAAAAACATAATCTACTTTTTTGCCAATGATCTTCTCATCTTCGGCAAAGCCCATGTAAGCCAGTGATTTTTTATAAGAAGCTTCGCCATCTTTTACAGCAGCAGCCAATGGAATATTTTTAGAAATACCGGTTCCCAAACCAGGATTGGTACCATAAGTAATTTGAGGTTCTATCTCATCTGCATGATAGGTTAACTCCAAATCAAATTTTGCATCAGTGTCTGTTTTTAATGTTTTCCAGTAAGCCATTGCAGTATCCCATGCTGCTCCCTTCGGTGCTTTTTCACGTCCATTCAAATAATTAAAAGTGGTATCATCAGGAGCAATCATACCGCCACGTGCCCCCATTTCTATCGAGAGGTTACATACTGTCATTCTCCCTTCCATGCTCATTTGCTCAAATACTTCTCCGGCAAATTCAATAAAATAACCGGTGGCACCGCTGGCAGAAATTTGGGAAAGGATAAATAAGGGAACATCTTTTGCAACAACTCCTTTGCCTAATTTTCCATTAATGGTAATCCGCATTTTCTTTGGCTTGGGTTGCATGATGCATTGCGAAGCCAGCACCATCTCTACTTCTGAAGTGCCAATACCAAAAGCGATAGCACCAAAAGCGCCATGAGTAGAGGTATGTGAATCTCCACAAACAATGGTCATTCCCGGAAGCGTAATGCCATTCTCTGGCCCTACGACATGCACAATACCATTTTTAGGATTGTTTAGCCCCCAATGGGAAATGCCATACATAGCAGTATTCTGTTCCAATGCCTTTAACTGGTTGGCTGAAAGTGGATCCTGAACAGGCAAGTGCTGGTTAACAGTGGGTGTATTATGATCTGCAGTGGCAAACGTTTTATCAGGGAACATTACCGTAACGCCCCTGTTCTTTAATCCAAGAAAAGCAACAGGACTTGTAACCTCATGAATGAAGTGCCTGTCGATAAAAAAAATATCCGGTCCATCTTCAATTTTTCTTACCACATGTGCATCCCATACTTTGTCGAATAACGTACTGGCTGTATTATTCATTTTTATACAATTTAAAAATTGATTGACTGAATTTCAAAATAAGACTGCAAAATTCGTTAAAAATCAGCGAACTGCCATCAATTATTAGAATTTTATTTGCCCGCCAGCTAATTTATTGAATGTTAACAATTGTATGTATAATGAAAGAAAGTCACCCTTAAATCAATATTGAAGAAAATTGAAAGGATTGACTGGAGTTGAAAAAAGCATTGAAAAACATGAGGGAGGGGCACAACATTATTGAGCCATTTTTCTTTGGCTCATTACCAAACCTTTTAAATAAAAATGAACTTGCTAAAGGCAGATGGTTTTATAATCTTGTCGTATGTGAAAGCTAGCGTTACCTTGCAGCTGCTACTTTTGCTTTAAATCCTGTTTTGGAAATGGTGCTTAGTTCTTTTCCAATACCCACCATGGATGTAAAGTTTAATGGAAACTCCAACAGCACATGCGTAAAGCTCAAGAAAAACAACCACTGTAAGCCTACCTTGTAGTTATAAGCATATAAGGCAAGCGAAACAAGCCATAAAAAGATAACAATCATAAATCTTCCTTTGGGTACTTTGTGCCAGCGGATGATTTCCGTTTTGCTGAACCAGTTAAGATAATGGTACATGTAAGCAAACGCAATAAACCTTGTTACCAATATTCCTGTAGAAGAATGGAATACTAATTTTGACCATTCAGTATTGTAAAACGCCCTGTATTGTTCATCGGTGGTGATGGTGGCAGGCACGTTTATTTTCTGTCCGAAAAATTTAGCCAGTATCTCCCTGTTCAATCCAAAAAAACCATCGCCGGAAAGTGCATTGCCATAAGCTTCTTTACCATAAGCAGTCACCTGTACAAAAGTTCTGTCTCGGAAAAGAAAGAACAGCAGCAGCGGACAAATTACAAATACTACTACCGACCAAACACCGGATAAGCTCCTGCTTTTTAATGCGCCGAACAGCATAAAAAAACCAGTGAATACATACACATGGATCAAGGTAGGTACAAAAGAAGTAAGCAGCATGGTCAGTAAACCTTCGCCCTGTCCATCTTCTATATTCTGGGTGTACAATTGACCATAAATGCCGAGTGATAAAAAGAATACAAATGCAATACCCAGTATTTTAAGCAAATGATTTTTTACAAATGCTACTATCAGTCCACTGAAGAATGCGATGAATAATAATTTTTGGTAAATATTCCAGCCCTGTGCCATTGCTGCGTTTTCCTCGTTGTTGTATGGCCACCATTTATAATTATTGGCCAAATCCCAAACACTAAGAACGACCCCAATAATTAATAAAATAAGATAATCATATTTTCCTTTGGCAAAATACTGCCGGTCATGCAGCCAGCTGATTTCTGTTAAATAGTGTAATGGCCCCATGAAGGCATACGCAAATAAAAAAACTTCAAAAGGCATTATAAAAGCTGCAACACAGCTTACCAGCATCAAACCAATATTCAATATATTTATCCTGTTATCTTTACTGAGCGCCATATTTATATAAATTATTTTTTAATAAAAGCGGTTGTATCAAAATAAGTTAGTTTATTTGATACAGTTTATTTTACCTCACTTAACAGCTTTAAAACAGTGCTGTAAATTAAAGGTTCAAAAAGTTTTCAAATATAATAAATAGTGTACTAAATCTGCTTCTTTACCTTTTTTCAAAATCATAATTTAATAATCATTTATGAAAAAATTGTTCTTACTGATTGGCATACTTCAGGCTGCAGTGTTATTTGCCCAAACAAGTGTGTTAACCACCACCACTTCCGATGGCCGTCTTATATTGAGCGATAAAGGGGCTTCGTACTTTGCCAACCTGTCTCTTACCTGCACCAATAAAGTATATCCACATGATTACCGGGAACAGTTGCAAAAAGCAGAAGACCTGCAGCCACCGGAAAAATTATGGCCATCTTTTTATGGTTGCTACGACTGGCATTCCGGCGTACACAATCACTGGGCATTGGTGAAATTGTTAAAAAAATATCCCAACATACCTGAAGCTGCTGCTATAAAACAAAAACTGGAACAGAGCTTTAATGCAAAAAATATTTTGCAGGAAGTGGTTTATCTTGAATCACATGAGGATAGGGATTTTGAGTTTCCTTACGGAACCTCCTGGCTGCTGAAAGTGGCCGATGAACTCATCCGCTGGAATGACCCTAAGGCAAAAGAATGGTTGATAAACCTGGCACCACTTACTGACTATATTTCAAAAAAATATATTGCTGTATGGCCACAGATAGAGCGTGCCACTTATACTGGGGACCACTATGCTTCTTCGCTGGGCCTGTCGTTTGCGTTAGACTATGCAAGAAGTGCAAAAAATGACAGCCTTGAAAAAGTAATAATTAAATCTGCCAAAGCTTTTTTTCAGCCGATCACTGATTTTCCTTTGGTGAAAGAACCTTTTGGATACGACTTTATGTCGGCAGGCCTGTTGATAACAGACCTGATGAGAAAAATATACACTGCTGAAGAATATGAAAAATGGCTGAAAGCATTTTCACCGGAGCTTTTCTCTATCGAGGGAATTAAAAAAGTGCTGGCAGTACAAAAGATAGAAACACACAGTGGCTATGCATCTCATTGGGATGGCTTTCACCTGAACAGGATATGGTGCATCAACGGCATGTTTAAATCCCTGCCTGCTGCCGCACTGACACCGGAGGTGAAAGCAGCATGGATTGAATTCACAGCTCCTGAGGTTGCGGCAGGCAAGCCCAGCCGATATTACTTAGCGGAATATAAAGGTAAGAAATATGGTTTGACCTCGTTACATATAATCACAAAGGATGTGCCGAACTGGTTTTGGTGCACGTTCCATCATGTGGAGAGCCCAACTACGGGTGCGGAGACACCCGACACGTTCGGCCCCCCGAAGGAGCTTAAAGG
>JANMJU010000073.1:0-4046 GCA_031371545.1 Chitinophagaceae bacterium | reverse complement strand
CCAGTTTCCAACACCCGTAAATGCCTGGCTTGTGTACCAAGTGGCAACTCGCCACTTTCATCTAAAAAAAGCGTACCGCCATTGACCGTTTCAAAATATCCTTTGCGGCTGTCCACTGCCCCTGTAAAGGAGCCTTTTTCATGGCCGAATAATTCTGAGTCAATGGTGCCTTCCGGGATAGCACCGCAGTTAACTGCAATAAAGGGGTTGTGTTTTCTTGCACTCAGCGCATGAATGATTTGGGAAAATACTTCTTTGCCCACACCGCTTTCACCATTGATCAGTACGCTTAAATCGGTGTTGGCTACCTGGATGGCAGTGCTCAATGCATGATTGAGTGCAGGGGAATTACCTATTATTCCGAACCTGTTTTTTATTGATTGTAAATCCATCTTCTAATTGTTTAAATTACGGCACTGCCAATAAGGGTACCAGCTGTGCAGGAGAGTATCTTTACAAAAACATATTCTCCCTTTTTTAAATTCCCTTTCGGAAATACAATTACTTTATTCTGCTCGTTCCTGCCATACAACTCTTCTTCATTCTTTTTTGAAACACCTTCTATCAATACTTTAAAAGTTTTTCCTACTTCCTGCTGCATACTTTCCAATGAATGTATCCGGTGCAGGGCAATCATTTCCTGCAGCCTTTTTTTCTTAATCTCTTCCGGTATGTCATCCTCAAACCTACGGGCAGCAAGGGTTCCGGGCCTTTCGCTGTAAAAGTACATGTAAGCCAAATCGAAATGGCAATACTGCATCAGGCTCAGCGACTGCTGGTGGTCTTCTTCTGTTTCTGTACAAAAACCGGTGATCATATCTGTAGATAAACCACAGTCGGGTATCAATTCTTTTATCCTGTTTACTTTAGCGATGTACCATTCCCTGGTATAAGTACGGTTCATCAATTGCAATACCCTGCTGCTGCCGCTTTGCACGGGCAGGTGAATGTAGTTGCAGATATTTTCGTATTTGGCAATGGTAAATAATACTTCGTCTGTAATATCTTTTGGATGGGAGGTAGAAAAACGTACCCGGAGTAAAGGGCTTATCAAAGCTACTTTTTCAAGCAGCATGGCAAATGTTACTGTTTCTTCTTTTTGTTCATCAATCCAGTAATAGCTATCAACATTTTGGCCTAATAAAGTTACTTCTTTATACCCGTTATTAAATAAATCAGCACACTCAGCAATGATGCTTTGTGCATCCCTGCTTCTTTCCCTTCCACGGGTAAAAGGCACCACACAAAACGAACACATATTATTGCAGCCTCTCATGATACTTACAAAAGCATTCACACCGTTACTGTTAAGCCTAACAGGGGCAATATCTGCATAAGTTTCTTCCCTGCTCAATAAAACATTGATGCCTTTCTGGCCAGTTTCAGCTTCCTGTATCAGGCCGGGTAAAGTGCGGTAAGCATCCGGGCCAACTACTAAATCCACCAATTTTTCTTCCTGTATAAATTTTTCTTTTAAGCGTTCGGCCATGCATCCCAATACACCAACCAATAAGCCCGGGTTTGATTTTTTTAAGCTTCTGAATTCGGTTAATCTTTTACGAACTGTAGTCTCCGCCTTTTCCCTGATGGAACAGGTATTTACAAAAATAAGGTCGGCTTCTTCCAGGGTTTTGGTGGCACCAAAGCCATTGCTTTGCAGGATAGATGCCACCACTTCGCTGTCGGCAAAGTTCATTGCACAGCCATAGCTTTCTATATAAAAGTGTTTTTTAAATACACTGTCTGCTACAGAAGCAGGCGCAAAAGCTTCACCCTGCCTGCTTTCGTCGTGTATTTTGTTATTGATTTGTTCTAAAAGTTCCATTGTAAAAATTGGTTGCAAAAATAGGCATTTATACCGTAACTGTGCCAGATTGACAGCATTGGGAAATTGTTAATTCAGGAAATTAACAATGGAGGGATTATCAATGAATAACTGGTAAGCATAGCGGACAGGGAATAAAAATAAAAAATCAAGACAAATATTTGTAGTCCTGATTATTTTAATTTTATTAGTTATGGTTATTTTTTTCCCAGGCTTACAGTTTCCTTTTTAGCCGTAATTTTTTTATCAAAAAATAACATCTTCACTGCAATGATTATCATCAATACAGCAAATAATTTCTTTATTGATTCTTGTGAAAGGCTGAGTGCAATCTTGCTGCCGAAGTAACTGCCCGTTAAAAAACCGACGGCTAAAATACCCACCACTTTAAAATCAACATGGCCTTGTTTGTAATATTGCATCACCCCAAAAATGCCAACGGGCAACATGATTAATCCTAATGAAGTGCCTTGTGCAGTGTGCTGAGAAAAGCCCAGGAAATACACCAATGCCGGCACTATAATAATGCCACCTCCTACACCCACCATACCACCCAATATACCGGATGCTACTCCTATCAAAATCAGGATGATGATTGTTTGAATATCCATACTTATTTTTTTGATGGTCATGATTACTTGGGAAATTTTTTGGTATAAGAATCAATCGCTTTATTAATAATTCCGTAAGCAGCTTCCTTATCCTGAAACTCATCAATCTCCACCACTTTATTCTCCAGCACTTTGTAGTTTTCAAAATAGTTTCTCAACACTGCTATAAAATGCTTGGGCAATTCATTTACATTAGTAAAATGATTTACTGTTGGGTCTTTGGTGGCAACAGCAATTATCTTATCATCCTTTTCACCGTTATCAATCATCTGCATATTGCCAATTACAGTGGCCTGGACAAGGCACAAAGGTTGGATGCTTTCACTGCAGATCACCAGTATATCCAGGGGATCATTATCTTCTCCCAATGTTTGTGGAATAAAACCGTAGTTAACGGGATAATGGAAAGATGAATAAATAACCCTGTCTAATTTTAGTAGGCCGGTAGTTTTATCAATCTCGTATTTGGCACGGGAGCCTTGGGAAATTTCAATTAGTCCATTTACAATAGCAGGTGATTTATCTCCGTAGTGAGCACCGTGCCAGGGATGAAGTACATACATAAAAAGTTGTTTTATTTAGTTAATTATTTTGAATCCTATCCATGTTGCTGTAATGCCTAACAGTACGCTGCCAACGATGTAAACTATGCTGAGCAAGGCTTTTCCTTGCTGTATCATCAAAAAATTTTCAAATGAAAAAGCAGAGAAAGTAGTAAAGCCACCACAGAGCCCTGTGGCAAGAAATAGTTTCCAGTTGCTGTAAGTTTCATTTTTTAAAGAGTAACCAATTACAATACCAATGATAAAACTGCCAATGGTATTGATGAGTAAAGTATTTAACGGAAATGATTTAGCTGGGTGAAACAGGCTTCCTGCATACCGGAATACACTGCCAATGGCACCACCCAAACCTACCAGCAAAAATTGCTTTATCATTGGTGTAAGGTATTAAAGGTTTCCTGAAAAAGTATATTTAAAATCAATGAACCAACGGCCATTTACCCTTACCACTTTCACTTTATTTTTTTCCAGTTTTTTGTAAGTGTTGGAATAGTTAACAATGGTTACAGAGTCGCTCACATTACTTACTTCATTCACAATAATATCTGCATTTTTATATTGCTCCAATTCTTTTTTTGATTTGGTTTTAAAATGCGATTCAAACCTGTCGAAGTATTGTTTATTGGTTTCTTCTTTTAAAAGAAAATTTTCTGCTTCTGTAAAATTACTTTCCTGGATGTCTTTTATAAATTCTCTGGCTACTCCAATATCAGTATCGGGAGTTTTTTTTTCTGTATTGCAGGATAATAATATGCTGAAGCAGGAGAGCAGTAAATAAATTTTTTGTTTCATCAATTAAAGGTAAACATCTTTACTAAATGGAAAACTAACTCATTGGATATTCGTTAAAAAAAGAGAGGTGACAAAACTGCCACCTCCCTGTTATTAATATGGTACCGGAATTACTTCTTAATTCCTTTTGTCATTTCCCATTTCATGTTCTTTGTCTTTGTCGTAAGCTCTAATAATTGCTTTTACTAATTTATGCCTTACCACATCTTCTTCATCCAATTCTATATGAGCTATGCCATCCACATTTTTCAAAAT
>JANMJU010000053.1:0-8168 GCA_031371545.1 Chitinophagaceae bacterium | reverse complement strand
GGTGCTACGAACCATGGCGTAGGACAATTTGCAGCCGAATGATCTTCCATCTGCTCAGCTTTTGCCTTTTGTTGGGCGTAGGCTTTCTACTCGTTGGCCATTGCTTTTTCAAAATTGGCAGGTGTCAAAATAGTTGCTGATTTGAAGGGATTGTGTGCTAGTAAATCTTTATCTCCGGTAACTAAATAATCCGCTTTAGAAAAGTCTATTAAATCCAACAAAAAGTTGTCCTTGGGATCTCTATTAATAAAATGTGTTGGCTTTATTTCAACTTTTTCTGCAATAGTTTCCAATAGTTCAAGTAACGATGTAACACTTTCTTGCGGAAAATATTTTTTCAATTGTTTCCGGCTTGTAACTGCTATTATTTCTTTTAAAAGCTGTTCGGTCGTAACTATCGTAATTTGTCCATTCGAAATATAACTTTTGATAAATGCCAAACGCTTGCCGATAAGAAAGCTAATCCAAACATTTGTGTCAAAAATGACCTTAATGTTTTTTGCTGTCATACGTTTGTTGTCTTACAATTTCTACTTCTTCGTTTATTGTGTCTAAGCTTAATTCTTTGGTTCGGAAGGTTTTTAATAGTCCAGATAATTTAGTTTCTATACCTTCTTTTTCCAACTCCTTGGTCAGCTTGATTTTTTCCTTTGTTGGTAGTTGCCTAACCAAAGCAAGAACTTGATCAAAGGTTATGTCAACTTGTAATGCAGTTCTCATATTTTTTCTTTTGTCAAATTTACGGAAAAATGCTAATAGGTTGGGGGTCGCTAAAGCTTACATCCAACTGTAGCCTTCCCTTATACAGCTGGCAAACAGATTACACAAAATAGCAGCCAACTCATAAATATGCGAAAGTCTTTTTTATTTATTACCAGCAACGTCTCTTCTCCTGGCTTTGTGTGATAGCAAGGACGTTGCGTTTGCGAGAGTTGGGTTAATTAATATTTAAACTTTTTTTCCTATTGGCGCAACGTCCTCGGCTTTGCTCATGGCTCGTTGAGAGACGTTGCTGGGAATAGATGCAAATAAAAATGTTTCGTGTGCCACGAACCATGGCGTAGAGAATAGTAAGAATATTAAATTATTTATTTCTAAAAGACTGAAATTAAAACCACGGATTACAAAGTATATAATTCCAAAAATCAAACAAGCCACACAATACCACCGAATTAAAACAGGTGCTCTGAAGCGATCAGGACTAATCAAAGAAGTTATTGTAACTATAGCTCCAACCAAAATAAAAGTTATTGGAATATATAATATTATGGCAACCCATTTCCAGCCACCTACACTCAATGCCCATCCAAGATATAACTCTGACAGCCAGCTTGCTAAAGCAAATAAAATATTAAAGACTAAAAATGAAATTATCCATCTGATTATTTTCATAATTAAATTGTTATTGTGTAAAAAATATTTGCTTAAGTATTAGTACTGTGTCAAAAAAATCGCAGCCAACTCATAAATATGCGAAAGTGTTTTTTATTTCGCTCTACTGAGATTGTTTTATAAATCTATACATAAATAACATTACAAAAAACGAAAGTTTTTCAAGGCGTTTATTCCAGGCAATCCCTCTTTCAATAAAATAATCAGACACTAAATAATCTTGCGTTGCCGAACAGGAGAATGGTTTATAAAATCAACTCCAAAAATTCCCTGCCACTGCTTATCTTTGCGCCCATTTTAAAATTATGATCAGTGTAAATAATGTAACCCTTGCATACGGAAAAAGGGTGTTGTTTGATGAAGTAAATATCAGTTTTACCAAGGGAAACTGTTATGGTGTGATTGGTGCCAATGGTGCCGGCAAATCTACTTTTATAAAAATATTGAGTGGCGAAATAGAGCCCAACAAAGGCACTGTTACCATCTCTCCCGGCGAAAGGCTGGCCATGCTGCGGCAGGATCATTTTGAATTTGACCAGGTGACAGTGCTGCATACCGTTATGATGGGCCATAAAAAAATGTGGAGCCTGATGCTTGAAAAAGATGCCATCTACATGAAAGAAGATTTTACCGAAGCCGATGGTATGAAGGCGGGTGAAATGGAACATGATTTTGGTGAAATGGGTGGCTACACGGCTGAAAGCGATGCAGCACAGTTGCTAAATGAGCTGGGTGTAAAGGAAGACATGCACCAGCAAATGATGAATGATATTCCTGCCAACATAAAAGTGAGGGTACTGCTAGCGCAGGCTTTGTTTGGCAACCCCGATATTTTATTGCTGGATGAACCGACTAATAACCTGGATGTGGAAACCATCAGCTGGCTGGAAAACTTTTTAGCAGACTACGAAAACATAGTGCTGGTAGTAAGTCACGACCGTCACTTTTTAGATTCGGTGTGTACGCATGTGGCGGATGTGGACAAACAAAAAATTAAGATCTACACCGGTAACTATACTTTTTGGTACGAGAGTTCGCAGTTGGCAGCAAGGCAGGCTGGCGACAAGAATAAAAAAACGGAAGAGAAGAAGAAAGACCTGCTGGAATTTATTGCCCGGTTTAGTGCCAATGCTTCTAAAAGCAAGCAGGCTACCAGCCGTAAAAAAGCGTTGGATAAACTGGTGTTTGAAGACATTACCCCAAGCAACAGAAAATACCCCGGTATTATTTTTAAACCGGAGAGGGAAGTGGGCAACCAGATTTTGAATGTAGAAAAACTAGCTAAATCTATCGATGGCAAATCGCTGTTCAGCAATATTACTTTTGATATTGTAAAAGGACAGAAGATTGCTTTCCTCAGCAGGAACCCTTTGGCACTCACAACATTTTTTGAAATAATCAATGGAAAAGTAAAAGCAGATGCCGGTAAATATGAGTGGGGTACCACCATTACGTCTGCTTATTTGCCCAACGACAATACAGAATTTTTTACCGGTTCATTGAACCTGATGGATTGGCTGCGTCAGTTTGTGCCACCCAATACCAAAGATGTGGATGAAGATTTTATCCGTGGTTTTTTGGGTAAGATGCTTTTCAGCGGCGATGAAATTTTAAAGAAAACAAATGTATTAAGTGGTGGAGAAAAAGTGCGTTGTATGGTTAGTAAAATGATGCTGCAGAATCCCAACCTGGTAATGCTGGATGAACCAACGAACCACTTAGACCTGGAAAGTATTACCGCTTTCAATGATGGTATGTTGACCTTTCCCGGCATTGTAATGCTCACCACACATGATCACCAGTTTATGCAAACCGTAGCCGACCGTATCATTGAGATCACACCAAAGGGAATGATTGACCGCTTAATGACCTACGATGAATATTTGGAAGATGCAAGGGTAAAGGAATTAAAAGAAGAGTTGTACAGTTGATGGTTTAGATGTTTAGTGGTTTAGAAAGTTTAGTTGGGGATTTGTTATCAAACCATTTATAAAATATTAAAAGCTTTTGTAAGTAAGCAGTTTCTTAAAAACCCGGCTTCTTTTTTTTATGAACTGGCATGATATTTACAAATAACGTTTGAAACAAAAAATTTAGAAACATGAGAAAAGCAATTTTATTAACAGCAGTAATTGCCCTGTTTACCATCTTTAATGCCTCAGCGCAAAAACGCAGTTCAAGTTATAGCGGACAAAGTTATACTACTGCATTGGGTGTAAAATTTTATCCCGGTGCCATCACTTTGAAACATTTTATAAGTGAAAAAAATGCACTGGAAGGCCTGGGATACTTCTGGAACAGGGGTTTCAGGTTTACCGGTCTCTATGAAATTCATGGTAATATCAATGGTGCCCCCGGCCTTAAATGGTACATTGGCCCCGGTGCCCACGTAGGTGTTTACAATACCAAATATGATAAAGGAGGTTCTTTCTTTGGTGTAGATGGCGTACTGGGACTGGATTATAAATTCCGTGATGCCCCCATCAACCTGTCACTCGACTGGCAGCCTTCATTTGAATTTGGTGGCGGATATTATGATGGTTTCTCAGGCAACTGGGGTGGCTTTGCAGTCCGTTACACTTTTTAAGCAAACAGATTATTTGTATAAGTAAAAAATCTTGCCCAAGCCGGGCAAGATTTTTTTTGCCTGTTTATTTTCTTTCTCAAATCGGGGTTATCTTTACCCACCTGGTTATGAAAAATGGCATCATTTCAATTATCGATTTTTTTTATCCTCCTTTCAGGAGGCTGATGCCGTTGCAGACATTTCGCTATGCCGCCTGTGGTGGCAGCAATATGGTTGTGGGCTTTTTAATGTTTACCACTGTGTTTCATTTTGTAGTAAACCGGCAGGTGGTGGATTTGGGATTTATTGTCTTTAAAGCTCACAGTTTTTCCCTGTTCTGTTCTTCCATCACAACTTTTATTCTTGGTTTTATTCTTAACAAATATGTTGTGTTCACCGCATCCAACCTCCGGGGCAGGATACAATTTTTCCGTTATTTTTTAGCGTCGCTTTCCAGCTTTTGTATCAACTATTTTTTATTGAATGCACTCGTTTTGTACCTGCACATGTACCCGGTACTTGCCCAGGTAATTGTAACTGCCATTGTGGTCACCATCAGTTTTTTTATGCAGCAGTATTTTACTTTTAAGGTAAAGGAAGAAGTTGTATAAATGTTGGGGCTTTCGGCATCAGTTCAATATTCAGCTTTTGTTGCGGCTATCCATTACAACTCCGGCACAAATGCCAACGCACCAATCTTCACCGTGGTTTTCATTGCTATCCGCCAGCCCGTCTTCTTTCCATTCATTATTCGACATTTTGCATGTCCTTATCATAGTTAAAAGCTGTTATACTGCCATTTTTTCACTCCATCCCCAATGGCACAATCATTGACAAGTTACACTGAACAAAAAAATACAATCAATCATGGGAAAAATCATTGGTATAGATTTAGGAACAACCAACAGTTGCGTTGCGGTTATGGAAGGCAACGAACCTGTGGTAATAGCAAACGATGAAGGCCGCCGTACCACGCCGTCTATCGTGGCATTTTTAAAAAATGGTGAACGCAAAGTAGGTGATCCTGCCAAAAGGCAAGCCATCACCAATCCTCAGAATACTATTATGAGTGTGAAGCGTTATATGGGTCACAAGTGGAACGAAGTAACTACCGATATAAGTCACAGCAGTTACAAAGTGGTAAAAGGTGACAATGATACAGTGCGTATTGACATAGATGGCAGAATGTACACGCCACAGGAAATAAGCGCTATGATTTTGCAGAAAATGAAAAAAACTGCAGAAGATTACCTGGGACATGAAGTAACAGAAGCGGTAATTACAGTACCAGCTTATTTTAATGATGCACAGCGCCAGGCTACCAAAGAAGCTGGTGAAATTGCCGGCTTAAATGTACGCCGTATCATCAACGAACCTACTGCTGCAGCACTGGCTTACGGCATGGATAAAAAACACCAGGATCAAAAAATCGCTGTGTTCGATTTGGGTGGTGGCACATTTGATATTTCTATTCTTGAATTAGGCGAAGGAGTATTTGAAGTAAAAAGCACTAACGGTGATACCCACCTTGGCGGCGATGATTTTGATAAAGTGATTATGGACTGGCTGGCGGATGAATTTAAAAAAGATGAAGCCATCGACCTGCGTAAAGATCCAATGAGCTGGCAGCGTTTGAAAGAAGCTGCAGAAAAAGCAAAAGTAGAATTGTCTTCTTCTTCTGAAACAGAAATCAATTTGCCTTATATCACTGCAGTGGATGGCGTACCTAAGCACTTAGTGAAAAAATTAACCAGGGCTAATTTTGAAAAATTAGCTGACAGTTTATTTGAAAGATGCCTGAAGCCTTGTGAACTGGCTTTGAAAGATGCCAATTTATCCATCAATGATATCAATGAAATTATTTTGGTAGGTGGCAGTACCCGTATTCCTAAAGTACAGGAAATTGTAGAAAAATTCTTTGGCAAAAAACCAAATAAAGGAGTGAACCCGGATGAAGTGGTGGCGGTAGGTGCCTGCATACAGGGCGGTGTATTAACGGGTGAAGTAAAAGATGTGTTGTTGTTAGACGTTACACCTTTGAGTCTTGGTATCGAAACAATGGGTGGTGTAATGACAAGGTTGATTGAAAGCAACACGACTATTCCAACAAAAAAATCTGAAACATTCAGTACTGCCAGCGATAATCAGCCGGGTGTACAGATTCATGTGCTGCAGGGCGAAAGGCCAATGGCAACTAACAATAAAAGTTTGGGCATGTTCAACCTGGATGGCATACCGCCGGCACCAAGAGGTGTACCGCAGGTAGAAGTTATTTTTGATATTGATGCCAATGGTATTTTGCATGTAACGGCAAAGGATAAAGGCACCGGCAAGAGCCACAACATCCGCATTGAAGCAGGCAGCGGCTTAAGCAAAGAAGAAATTGAAAAAATGAAAACCGAAGCTAAAGCCAACGAAGCAACTGACAAAGCGGAAAAAGAAAAAGTAGAAAAAATTAACCAGGCAGACAGCTTAATATTCCAGACAGAAAAACAATTGAAAGAATATGGAGAAAAGATCAGTGCTGATAAAAAAGCGCCGATTGAAGCAGCTTTAACCAAGCTGAAAGATGCCCACAAAGCGCAGGATATTGCGGCCATTGATACTTCAATGGAAGAAATGAATGCAGCATGGACATCAGCAAGTGAAGAGATGTATAAAGCAACGCAGGAAGCAGGTGGTGGAGCACAACAAGGCCCAACTAGCGGTGCTGAACAGCCTCACCAAGGTGACGCTCCTAACGCAGACCATGTGGAAGATGCACAGTTTGAAGAAGTGAAATAAGTTGTAAGTGATAAGTAATAAGTGAAAAGCCCTTGCAGTGATGTGGGGGCTTTTTATTGTATAAAATTTTCAGCATTAATTTAATAATGCGATATTTAACTTTAGGAACCTGGAACTCAGGAATTACATAGCTAACCAGCCTTATTGATTGTATGATAAAAAACAAAACAGATTATTTTTTTTATAAAGAAGCAGACAGGATCATTTCAGGAAGGGTGCCAAAAACATTTTCAGTAAGGCTGAAACTTCTGTTGGTTCCTGATCCTGTTGGCAAATTCATGTGCCTTTTGAGAGCAGTAGAATATTACGACAATTGCAGTACAGGTATTGTTGGCAAACTAAAAGGAAAATTTTATAAACAGCAATTTCGAAAGACCAGTCTTAAATTGGGTTTCAGTATTCCTCCCAATGTTTTTGGCCCCGGATTATTTATTCCGCATTATGGCACCATTGTTATCAATGCCAAAGCAAGGGTTGGGGCCAATTGTGTGTTGCATACTTCCACCTGCATTACCGCAAAAGAAGGGATCAGTATTGGCGATAATTTTTACTTCTCCACCGGGTCAATACTGGCAGGTAATATACAGCTCAATGACAGTGTTACTGTTGGCGCAAATTCTTTGGTAAATAAAAGTTTTACAGAAACCAATGTATTGATTGGAGGCTCGCCAGCAAAGGTTTTGAGAGAACGGAAAGCCTGGTACCTTGAAGATGGAAATGAATATGAACAGCGTGTCAATAAAATTAATGAGCTTAAAACGAGCCTGTACAAATAAAGTTTGTTATGCTCCTCAGAAAAATAATCTACTGCTTTCTTTTTATCTTTTGTACCTGGCTTGCCATTGCCACCCGTACCCATGCCGCATGGTTTCCTCCATTCATTGCGGAGTATGGCGGAGATACTATCTGGGCCGGAATGTTTTTATTTTTCCTGCGTATGTTTTTTGGTAAAATAGCATTGTGGAAACTGGCACTTATCAATGTTGGATTGGGTGTAGCAGATGAAGTACTGCAATTGTATCATGCACCCTGGATAGAAGCCATCCGGCACACAAGGGTTGGTGGGTTAATGTTGGGCTTTGGTTTTTTGTGGAGTGATATTGTTTGTTATGCAGCGGGGACTTTGCTGGCGTATTTTATTATTGTGCTAATAGAACGGGTGATTAAAATAAATGTCATTTTATCTTAATCATTTCTTTCAAACAGTAACAAATAAAAAAAGCTACGTCCAATGAAAAATCATCACAACGCAGCTTTTTAAATTATTTATAAAAAAGGAGAGTAGGCTTTATGCTAACTCCACATCACTGGCCATCATCTCTTTTACCAAAGCAGCTAAATCATATTTCGGAACCCAGCCCAATTTTGTCCTTGCTTTGGTAGCATCACCAATTAATAAGTCCACTTCTGTGGGTCTGAAATATTC
>JANMJU010000049.1:0-1954 GCA_031371545.1 Chitinophagaceae bacterium | reverse complement strand
GCTTGCTTCTGCCTGTTCTACTGCATATACAGTGTAGCCCAATTCTTTTAATTCAGCAACCGCAAGGCTTGCATTGGCAAACTGTTTCCAGGTTACGGTATCTTCGGCACCAAGCGCTGTTTTCTTGATTTCTTTGTGTGGGGGAATGCAGGTGTAGCCAGTTATGTAAATGGCTTCCAGCAAAAACGCATCGGCTGTTCTGAAAACACTGCCCACATTGTAAGCACTGCGGATATTTTCCAATACCACAATCACCGGCAACTTTTCCGACTGCTTAAACTCTTCCACTGATTTGCGGTTCAGTTCATCCATGCTTAATTTTCTCATACGCCCCTGTTCCCTAAGAAGGAATATTTGATTTGCCGCAAAAGTAATTCACCGAACTGAGAAAACTGTTTCTAAAGAAATGAAAGCCCTTATTTTTGCCCACTCGTCTGAACAGGGATTTAGAAGGATTGATATGATTAAAAGGATTTGTATTTGCTAAATAGGACTAAAAATGTACAAGTGAGTGACACAACGATGATGCCCAAAGCTTCTATTGCTGGTCACAAAAAATACACTTCATTAGCACATCATCAAATTACCAAATCAGCACATTAGTTTTTATGGCAAAAGCAACCACCGAAACACCTTTAATGCAACAGCACAACGCCATCAAGGCAAGGTATCCTGATGCTATTTTGCTTTTTCGTGTGGGTGATTTTTATGAAACCTTTGGGCAGGATGCAGTGAATGCTTCTGCGGTGCTGGGTATTACTTTAACGAAAAGAAATAATGGTGACGAAAACTCTTCAAAGCTGGCTGGCTTTCCTCATCATGCGCTGGATACTTATTTGCACAAATTGGTAAAAGCCGGTTACCGGGTGGCTATCTGCGATCAGCTGGAAGATCCGAAACAGGCGAAAGGAATTGTAAAACGTGGCGTAACAGAATTAGTAACGCCGGGTGTGGCCACCAGCGATAAATTGCTTGAGCATAACAGCAATAATTTTTTAGCAGCACTGCATTTTAATGACAAGAAAATCGGCATTGCTTTTTTAGATATCAGCACGGGTGAATTTTTTGTGGCAGAAGGTGATAAAGAATATGCTGATAAATTATTGCAGAGCCTGCAGCCGGCAGAAGTAATTTTTCAACGCCAGCAGACAAAACATTTTAAAGAATATTTTGGCAGTAAATTTTTTACTTACACTTTGGATGAATGGATTTTTGCAGAGGCTTATGCCACTGAAAGTTTATTGAAACATTTTGGCACACACAGTTTAAAAGGTTTTGGTATTGAAAGCTTAGATGCTGCTATTGTTGCAGCCGGAGCAATATTGCATTACCTGAAAGATACCGAACATCCCAACCTCGGGCATATCAGTACCATTCAAAGAATTGACCGGGAAGATCATTTGTGGATGGACAGGTTTACCATCCGCAATCTTGAATTGCTGGGTGGTGCTGATGGAAGTAATACGTTACTGAAAGTATTGGACAACACTGTTTCACCAATGGGTGCAAGGCTGCTGAAACGCTGGATGCTGATGCCTTTGAACGATCTGGTGAAAATCAATGAGCGGTTGGATACAGTGGAGTTTTTGATAAAAGAAACAGATGTTAGAAATAAAATTAGTCAACACATTAAACAGGCGGGTGATATTGAAAGGCTGGTGAGTAAAGTGCCTTTGAAAAAAGTAAATCCAAGGGAAGTTTTACAAATTGCAAAGGGCCTGCAGCAGGTGGAAGGCATTAAACAAATTTGCGGTTCACTGAGCAATGATCATTTAAAACGTTTGGCAGATTCTTTGAATCCATGTAAATACATTACGGATAAAATTTTTAAAGAGATCATCGAAAATCCTCCGGCACTTGCCAACAAAGGCGGCATGATTGCGCCAGGGATTGATGCAGAACTGGATGGGTTAAGAAGGATAGCAACCGGTGGTAAAGATTACCTGATAGCACT
>JANMJU010000038.1:0-8207 GCA_031371545.1 Chitinophagaceae bacterium | reverse complement strand
TTTTTGAATACGCCCCTGCGGTACCCTGTCCTGCGCCAACTGGTAATGATTGCCAATCATCTTTGCAGTCCATGCTGCATGCTTGGCAATTGGCGGACTGGAAGGAATATTTCCAAAATATTTTTTTACTTTTTCCAATGCATCCTCCGCCTTAATATCTCCGGCAATACAAATCACCGCATTGTTGGGGCCATAATAAGTTTTAAACCATTCCTTCACATCATCCAGCGAAGCTGCATTCAAATCTTCCATGGCGCCTATCACCGTCCAGGAATATGGATGGCCTGCAGGATAAGTGCTCTTTACCGTTAGTTCTTCTGCCACTGCATAAGGCTGGTTCTCTCCCTGCCGTTTTTCATTCTGCACCACACCCCGCTGTTCATTCAGCCTGGGAGAGTCAATGGCTTTTTGTAAAAACCCCATCCGGTCACTTTCTATCCACAACACTTTATCTAGCGCCGCAACAGGAAAATTTTCAAAATAATTGGTACGGTCATTATTGGTAGTCCCATTTAAATCAGTGGCACCTATCTGGTCCATCAATTTAAAATAGTCATCATTAAAATGTTCGCTGCCGTTGAACATCAGGTGTTCAAACAAATGTGCAAAACCTGTCTTACCCGGCTTTTCATTTTTACTGCCCACATGGTACCACACATTGAAAGCTATGATAGGAGCTTTATGGTCTTCATGCACAATTAAAGTAAGCCCATTACTAAGCACAAATTTTTTAAAAGCAATATCCACCAAAGGATATTTTTTGGGTGCCGGCTGAGCAAGCAGCGCCAATGCCAATAAACATGCGTTTACCAGCAATACAGTCTTTTTCATATAAAAAATTTAAGGTGATTAAATGACTGGTTAAGATAATAAAAAAAAGATATGTTTCTGTTTTTTATTTTGGGGTAAGCATTGTATTTTAAAATTATTTTTTCTATTTTTCATATTCATTCAAAAGCATCCTCCCAAATTTTTAACTAAAATATTTTACCATGAAAAAGTTACTGCTTTGCATAACCATTTTTGCCGGCTTGTCTTTTATTCCGTCTGACAATGGCTTGTCGAAAAAAGAAAAAAAATCTGCTGCTAAATTTTTAAAAGAAACAGAAAAGGGAGTGCTGGAATCTGTAAAAGGACTAAGTGAGGCTCAGCTAAAATTTAAACCTGCAGAAGACAAATGGGGTGTGGAAGATTGCATGAAACATATTGCCGCCACCGAGATCGGGATTTGGAAAATGACAGAAGGTAATATCAACCAGGCTGCTAATCCTGAAAAAAGAGCAGACTTAAAAATGACTGATGAAGAGGTAATGAAGAACATTGAAAGTCGTGCAAAAAAAGTAAAAACCTTCACCCCGTTTGAGCCACAAAACACGGGCTTTAAAACAATGGAAGAAGCAATCACTTCTTTTAAAGAAAATCGTGGCAAGCTCATTGACTACATTAAAAACACAGATGCCGACCTGCGTAATCATGTGGCCTCATTACCCATGGGAAGTTTTGATTGTTACCAGATGATATTATTTATCGGGGCTCACAGCAACCGCCACATGCAGCAAATCGAAGAAGTAAAAGCAGATCCAAATTTTCCGAAAGAGTAAAAAATTTTACAAACCAATTTTATCAATGCAGGGTTGAAGCCCTGCATTTTTTATTGCCCTAATAGTTTTGCGTTACTATTTATTTCATTTCTAATGGCAGCAATGGTATCATACAGCCGTTGCAGTTTTTTCATTGGCTTGCCCTCATCAAAGTATTGCGACTCGTACTTTTTCTTTTTTGTGGAGACAGCAATTTTGCAATGCTGGGCACCATCAAACTCACGGTCTTTTGTAGGCGATACCAGTAATGCAATGCCTGGCAACTTTACTCCCTTTAATGAGCTGACCAAACTGTTCCATTGTTTGGTTGTCAGCAATATAAATTGTTTACCCGTTCTGCCAATGCTGATGGCCGAGTCTTTGGTAATGGTAAGTTCCGTACGCCCCCTGCGGCTAAACAGTTCCATTTCAATTCGGGTAATTGTTTCTTTCCCCATTTTCTTTTTTTGTGAAAAGCTATTGGGAGCAATTGATACCAGCAGTAAAATAATGACAGCGATTTTTTTCATGGTGTGGTTGTGTTGTATAAAAGTAATGATTGCCAAAGGTTGTGCCACAGTTTTATTTTACTGCAATACCTGCAACAAAATTCCATTGCCTCATCCCCACCAAAAAGCTGCTGCAATCAGCAGGTACAGTCCAATCAGCGCCAGCCCCTCCAGCCAGATAGACTCCCCATCAAACACAATAAAAGCAGTTACAATAACCGCCAATGCCAGTGAAGCAAGTAACATGGGTGTTAATACAAATGACAATACAGCACCGCCTAAAACAAAAGACAGCAACACCAGCAAAGGAAATAATCCCAATGCAATTTGCAGGGAGCTGTTGAGTATTACACTCACCGCATAATCGGATTGGTTTTTATAAGCCAGTTGTATGCCCACCAAATTTTCAATGGCATTGCCCGCAATTGCTACAATAATCAGCCCGGCAAATGTTTCATTAATGCCCAATGTTTTCATGGCTGGCTGCAGCGCTTCTACAAACCAGTCGCTCACAAAAGCAGCGGCTGCACCAGCCCCCGCCAGAACTATCAGTGTTAATGACAACGACCAGCTTGCAGGATGCTTACCTGCTGCTGGATGGGCGGGTACCACTGCTTTATCGCCCTTTAATGAAAAATAAACACTGGCACCAAACAATACCAGCAATACAACCGACACATAAATATCGAGTGAATTGATATGGCTCTCTGCCTGTGTATGAAACAGGTGTGTTAATGTAGGAATGGCCAATGCTGCAAATGCCAATATCATTAAAGTAGCAATCATTTTTGGCGGCTCCGATGCAAAATGCTGGGTACCATTTTTTAATCCGCCAACAAATAATGCCAGTCCAAATACTAATAAAGAGTTGCCCAAAATAGAACCAATCAAAGCAGCCTGTACCACATTTGCCAGCCCTGCCCGTAAAGCAAATATGCACACAAACAACTCTGGTAAATTGCCCAACGCCGATTGCAATATACCGGTAGCACCAGGCCCCATACGGCTTCCAAGCTGTTCGGTTGCATCACCTACCACAAGGGCTACTAAAGACAAAGCTGCTGCAGCCGCAATAAAATTCATCACTGGGTTTACCTGCAAAAAATGCATGGTGCCGGCCACAACTGTTGCGGCTATTCCACCAGCAATAATTTTCTTTTCATTTTTATTCATGCTACAAAATACATAATTATTTGCCCCATCCATCAATTGCAGGTGATGCAATTATTTATTTTATGCAGCAGTAAAATCCGCCGGAATGAAAACATTCACCCCGGCGGAAAAACATTAAAACGGTTCTTCTGTTTTGGAAGCTTTCATATCCCTGGTATTTTTTTGCACTGCAATTGCAGCAAATAAACTGAGCACAAACGACATGGCATAAAATCCTTTTTCACTTTTCTCCAGGTCGGCATTCCACAAACCAACAGTGAGTAATACGATTGATAAAATGGTGCTGAACCAGGCAAGACCGTAATAAATATTTGTTACGGGAATACCTTCCAGTTGGTCACGAACGGCTTTTTGAACAGAGATAGCGGCAAAGAGGCCGAACATTAATACGGTAAAATAATAACCCTTTTCATTCAGTTGCATATTGGCATTCCACAGGCCAATGATGAAAGCAATGAAGCCAACAAAAAGTGCTGACCAGGAAGCTGCAATAAAAGCAGCAGAAGGCGGTTGAATTTGTTTTTGTTCCATAATTATTTTTTATGAAACAAAACTATCCGTATCCGTCAGCAAAGTTTTTGACAAATATCAAAAACCGAAAATGCAAATGTTAAAACTGGCTTCGTATCCTGCTCAGTGTTTCCTGGCTGATGCCGAGGTAGGATGCAATGCAGCCCAGTGGTACCCTTTCCAAAATATGTGGGGTTTGCTGTATTAAATTTTCGTAGCGTTCTTTCGCTGTTTTAAATTGTGCATTTACAAATCTTTCTTCCAGCCGGATATAATATTTTTCGTAAGCAATCCTCATCAGCCTTTCAATTTCATGATGCAGGTTAAACAGTTCCGTTAGTTGCTCTTTTGAAATAGCCCACAGCACACTTCCCTCCAGTAACTGAATATTTTCCACTGCCGGTTCGCCGGTAATGAAGCTGTGAAAAGAAGTGACAAAATCATTTTCAAAACCAAACCAGTGCGTTATTTCTTTTCCATCCAAATTATAAAAACCTCTCAACGCTCCTTTTTCTAAAAAATATAAATGTTTGCAAACCTTTCCTTCGCCCAGTAAATAATCATTTTTTGAAAGCGTTATCTTTTCAAAACAATTTTGCAATGCTGCTTGTGCTGCTGCACTGAGTGGATGATAATTATTGATTTGAGTTAAAAGATGCTGCATTGGTAAGCCTGTTGATGAGGCTTTAAAGATAATGAAGCAAAAGTTAGGAAGCAGGTTCAACTCTGGCTATCGTCCTGCTAAATTAACAGAACAGAGAATCACCGTTAATAAAACATTTGTCCCGGAAGGGAATAAAAAAATTAAATTTACACAGCGTGCAACCCTCCCCTTAAAGGAGTTGTCAGCATTAAAACTAAGTGTATGAAAAAAAGTAACCAGTTTATTTCATGGCGCCTGTTGACAGTGATAGGTGTCATCCTGCTATTTTCTGCCTGTAAGAAAACCGATACAGGACAAACTAAAACATATACCATTTACACACCGGCGTACAAATCAAAGGCAGCGGTTTTAGCAGCTATCAACAGCATTTCGTACCGTTCCATTGAACATGCCGGCAAAATTTATATAAAAGATAATTTTATTTACCTCAACGAAGTAAATAAAGGGATTCATATCATCGACAACAGCAACCCTTCCCGTCCGGTACAAATTGCTTTTCTTTCCATTCCCGGCAATCTTGATATTGCCATCAAAGGCAATACACTGTATGCCGACATGTACACCGACCTGCTGGCACTCGATATTACAAATCCACGCCAGGCAAGGATCACCGGCACATTGAATAATTTTTTTACCGGCAGGAGTTATGTAAATGGCCACATGGTATACAAAGATGATCAGGTGGCTGCTGACTGGATAGAAAAAGACACTACAGTGGCTGCAGATCAATATCCTCCCCGTTGTACTTTTTGTTTCGATAATATGGGGCCGTTAGCAACAGTACCGGGTCCAATGAAGTCCTCAACCGGCACGGCTGGTTCTATGGCGGGCATGGTGTTAATGAATGATCATTTATATGCCATTACAGAAATGCACAGTCTAAGCATTGTTGATATCAGCAATGCTGCTGCACCAATTCTTGATTCCAGTTTTTTTGCCGGCTTTGATCTGCAAACTATTTTTCCTTTTCAAGACAAATTGTTTTTAGGTTCTGCAGTTGGCATGTTTATGTATGATGTAAGCGATCCGGCGCATCCGGTACAAGCTGGCCAATTCACACATGGCCGTGCCTGCGATCCTGTTATCACCGATGGGCATTATGCGTATGTAACTTTACATGCAGGCAGTTGGTGTGGCGGCGAAACAAATGAACTGAATGTAATTGATGTGAACGATCTGCAGCATCCTCAATTGGTAAAAACTTACCAGCTTGCAAAACCAACCGGGCTTAGTAAAGATGGCAACCTGCTTTTTATTTGTGATAACACTGCGGTAAAGATTTATAATGCAGCACAGCCGGCCGCATTATTATTGATGCAGCAAATTGCAAGCAATGAACCCTACGATATTATTACAGACAATAATAAAGCAATGGTGGTATGCAACAACGGACTGTACCAATACGATTACAGCAATATCAACCACATTCGCTTACTAAGTTTTCTCCCTGTGAAAAGATAATTTTTTTTCGTTGTAAAAAGCTGGAATGAAATTGGTATTCATTCCAGCTTTTTTTATTTACACATTACATAGGCTAATGCCAATTGCAGAGATTAGCTTATTCTTTTAATTTTAGTGACGGATATAATCCTACTTTTTTTATACCCAAGCAGCTCATAAATTTTAATCGCCCTTTCATTGTTTGCACCGGTATGCAGAAAGGAAATAACACCTCTTTGTGTATGCTTATTATTAAGATACGATACCAATTGTTGTGCATACCTGCGGCCTGTATAATCAGGATGTGTAACCACAGCACTTACTTCTGTAAATCCATCCATGCTTAATCTTTCACCGGCCATTGCTACCAGTTGTCCATTATCAAAAATGCCAACATAGTCTCCCATACGCCTTGTGTGTGGCAGGTAATAACCGGGAAATACTTTGCTTACCAGCGAAAACATTTCTTCTGTATTTGTTTCATCCAGTTTAATAATATCTTCTGTAATGACCGCCGGTACAGGTTTATCGCAAACCATCTGCAGGCATTCTACTACTGTTTCTATTGAATAGTTTACGGGCAGTGCAGGAAAGGGTTCAAAAAGAAAAAATGATTCCCCAACAGTAACCACCTGGTCAAGCTCATCCAAAATATTTTTTTTTGTAGAGCAAAAACCTGCAAACAAAACAATCTCCGGATGATACCGCTTAAGCTCACTGGTGCCCATTGCAAAGCCGGCATGTGTTTCTGTTAAAGCATACCAGGCAGGGTTATCCAGCTTTTTATAATCGGCAGGCATAGAAAAAATTGAATGGGCAAATTAGGAAAAGCGTGGGAATTATGCCGGGAATAAATAAGCAAAAAATTGTACTTTCAGTATTAAGGCTACAATGAAAAATAGTTGACCAAAAAATATGGAAAAAGAAAAATACCTGGAAAGAATAAAATATAAAGAGACCACACTACCCGGCTTTGAATTGTTGAAAGCACTTCAGCAGCTACACCTGTTGCATATCCCTTTTGAAAACCTCGATATTCACCTGGGTATTCCCATCGAACTAAGTACCGGTAAAATATTTGACAAAATAGTTAATAAAAAAAGAGGCGGATTTTGTTATGAACTCAACGGCCTATTCTATTCGCTTCTTATATCAATGGATTTTGACGCAAGGGTGATATCGGCAAGGGTTTATAATACGACGGAAAAAAAATATAGTCCAGCGTATGATCACCTGGCCATCATTGTGAGCATTGACAAAATGGATTACCTGGTAGATGTGGGTTTTGGAGAATTTACTTTTAGTCCTTTAAAAATAAAGCCTGGCAAAATACAGGAAGACCAACGTGGTAAATTTAAAATAGTAAAACATGATGGGGACTGGCTGCAGGTAAATAAAGCATCCGGGAATGAATGGATACCGGAATATATTTTTACTTTACAAGGCCGCCAGTTCTCCGAGTTTGAAGCAATGTGCCAATACCATCAAACTTCGCCGCAATCACATTTTACTAAAAATAAAATTTGTTCCATTCTTACCAACAATGGAAATGGCCGTATCAGCATCACAAACAACCGGTTGAAAATTACCAATGGAGAACAAGTAAAAGAAGAAGCAATAAATGATGCCGCTGAATTTGAAAAATATTTGTGGAAATATTTTGAGATGAAACTGCTGTGACGGATTAATGATTGGTATTTGATTATTTAATTGCCCGATACAATCGGGGCACAACTGATAACCACAAGTTACCCGTTTTGCAGAACACCTGCACCAGATGAGTTATTTTGATGTACTCAATCTTTGGGTTCCCATAATTGAACTTTGTTTCCTTCTGCGTCAAGGATATGTACAAATTTGCCGTAATCGACGGTTTCGATATTGTCCACAATGGTTACACCGTTCTTTTTAAATTCCTCAACAAGTGCTTCCAGGTTTTTAACCCTGTAGTTTATCATAAAGTCCTTTGTGGAAGGTTCAAAGTATTTGGTGGTTTCGGAAAACGGCTGCCATTGTGTTTGTCCTTTCTTTGTGCTATCTGCAGCTTCATACCACTCAAAAGTTGCCCCTCCGTATGGGTTTGTGTTTAACCCAAGATTTTTTTGATACCAGGCTGTCATTTTTTTGGGGTCTTTGCATTTGAAAAAAATGCCGCCAATACCTGTTACTTTTTTCATGTTTGCTGTTTCTTTATTTTGGTTTGCCATTATTGTCTTAAAGGCGAAACCTGAAAGAAAAGATGCTGCAATAACTAAAACTATTAATGATGTCTTTTTCATTTTGTGTAAATGTTTGTTGATGATGATATCGTTTGTTACGCTTACTGCTAAC
>JANMJU010000032.1:0-32748 GCA_031371545.1 Chitinophagaceae bacterium | reverse complement strand
TTTTTGAATGTGGTAAAACAAATTAAAGAAATGCTGGGTGCCAAAGCAGTGCCTTTGCAATTGCCGATTGGTGCAGAAGATAATTTTAAAGGCGTGGTAGATTTAATCACCATGAAAGGAATGGTGTGGGATGAAGCCGGGCAGGGTATGACTTTTAACGAAGTGCCTATTCCCGAAGATATGATTGAAGAAGTAAACGAATGGCGGCAGCACTTAATTGAAGCCGTTGCCGATTACGATGAAAAACTATTGGAAAAATTCTTTGAAGATCCTAACACCATCACCGAAGATGAAATTCATGAAGCCATCCGCAAAGCAACCATCGATATTTCTATCATCCCGATGATGTGTGGTTCCTCTTTCAAAAATAAAGGGGTACAAACTGCATTGGATGCCATCGTTCGTTACTTACCGGGGCCAATGGATATTGAAGCAGTAAAGGGAATCAATCCCGATACCGGCGAAGAAATCCTGCGTCACTCCGATCCAAAAGAACCATTCAGTGCATTGGCATTTAAAATCATGACCGATCCATTTGTGGGTCGCCTGGCATTCTTTCGGGCCTACAGTGGCCGTTTAGATTCTGGTTCTTATGTGCTCAATACCCGTACTGGAAAAAAAGAACGCATCAGCCGTATCATGCAGATGCATGCCAACAAACAAAACCCCGTTGATTATATCGAAGCAGGTGATATTGGTGCAGCAGTAGGTTTTAAAGACATCAAAACAGGTGATACTTTGTGCAACGAAGATCATCCAATCGTTCTGGAAGCAATGACTTTCCCAGAGCCCGTTATCTCTATCGCCATCGAGCCAAAAACACAGGCCGACGTGGATAAAATGGGTATGGCAATTGCCAAACTGGTAGAAGAAGATCCTACTTTAAGGGTGCGTACAGATGAAGAAACCGGCCAAACCATTTTAAGTGGAATGGGTGAGCTTCACCTCGAAATCATTATCGACAGGATGAAGAGGGAATTTAAAGTAGAGATCAACCAGGGTGCACCACAGGTAGCTTACAAAGAAGCCTTCCGCACTTTGGTACAGCACAGGGAAACCTATAAAAAACAAACCGGTGGCCGTGGTAAATTCGGTGATATCGTATTCGATCTTGGACCTGCTGATGCAGAATGGTTGGCAGCAAATCCATTGGGTGGTTTACAGTTTGTGAACGATATTTTCGGAGGTAGTATCCCCAAAGAATTTATCGCCCCAATCATTAAAGGATTTACCACCAGCATGACCTCAGGTGTGCTCGCCGGTTATCCGATAGTAGATATGAAAGTAAGGATATTTGATGGCAGCTACCATGATGTGGATTCCGATGCTATCTCTTTTGAATTGTGTGCTAAGCAGGGTTTCCGTGAGGCAGGCCGCAAGGCAAAACCAGTTTTGCTGGAGCCAATCATGAAAGTGGAAGTGCTTACACCAGATCAGTACATGGGTGATGTAACGGGTGACCTTAACCGCCGCCGTGGAATGCTCGAAGGAATGGACAGCAAGCATGGCGTACAGGTGATAAAAGCCAAAGTGCCATTGAGCGAAATGTTTGGTTATGTAACCCAGCTCCGTTCATTGTCATCCGGCCGTGCCACCAGCACCATGGAGTTTAGCCATTACGCCCCTGCACCAAACAACGTGGCAGAAGAAGTAATAGCCAAAACAAAAGGCAAACAGAAGATCGAAGATTAATTTTCATCGGCTTTCAATAATCACAAACCCTGCATGCAAATGTGGGGTTTGTTTTTTTATGTACCCGGCAGCAAAGCTTTGTGGTACTTCATTGGCGTCGCACTCTTGTACCACATCGTTTCATAGCAGCAACTATACCCCATTTGGAATCAGCCCACTCATTATTAACTTGTTATCATCCACCTCTGCCAGCATGAAATCGACATCTGCCAGCATGAAATCAGCATCTGCCAGCATGAAATCGACATCTGCCAGCATGAAATCGACATCTGCCAGCATGAAATCAGCATCTGCCAAGGCGAAATCCATATCTGCCAATGAATAAGCAGCATCTGCCAATACATAATTAGCATCTGCCAAAGCATAATCCATATCTACCAACACATAATCAGCATCGCAATTGGCCCTTATTAATTTTAAGAGATGGGAAGTTTCATATATTTTTGAATTAGCGGCTATTTTGGACGACAGTAATTCAACTCATAAAACTAAATTAAAAATGAAGGCTAAAGGAAATAGAAGTTTGACATTTGCACTATGTCTTTCGGTTGTGATAATTATCGGTTGCAACAATCAATCTAATAAATCACAGTCTGACACTTCAAAAACTGAAACGAAAAATACAAAAGATATGGAGACGAACAATTTACTTGAATTTGGAAAAAAATATGCCCAAGCATGGTGCAGTCAAAAGCCTGACAGCGTTGCTGCTTATTTTTCACACAACGGTTCTTTGACTGTAAACAATGGTACACCAGCTATTGGTAGACCTGCAATTTCTAAAGTTGCAGAAAGTTTTATGACCGCATTCCCAGATATGATTGTTGCAATGGACAGTTTACCGACAACTTCAAAAGGCATAGAATTTCATTGGACATTAACAGGCACAAACACAGGACCAAACGGAACAGGAAAGAAAGTAAAAATCAGTGGCTTTGAACTTTGGCAACTTGACGACAAAGGACTTATTAAACAATCTTTAGGCAGCTTTAATGCAGACGAATACAACAGACAACTTAAATACGGCGTTGACCATTAACAAGAAACCTTATTCCTTATTCCCAGAAACGTCTCTCAATAAGCTTGTGCCGGGCCGAGGACGTTTCGCTATTAATTATACATCCGGCAATTAAATACTCCCATCAGTCAAAATAATTATTAGATTTGTTTAACAATGATTCATCAATGAACATACTGGACAAACATATAGCCGATATTAGGAAACTATGTTCCGATCATAAAGTTAAGCAGCTGTATGCGTTTGGTTCAGTATTGACCAACGAATTTGGTAATGAAAGTGATGTAGACCTGGTTGTAGATTTTGACCCAATAGACATAGCACTATATGCAGACAACTATTATGACTTCAAATTCTCCTTACAAAATATTCTGAAAAGACCCATTGATTTATTGGAAGATAAAGCCATCAGCAATCCATATTTCAGGCAAAACCTAAATCAGCAAAGACAACTTATTTATGGACATTGAAATTAAAGTATGGCTTTATGATATTTTAAATGCGATAAATGAAATCGAAAGTTTTCTTGCAGACTCACCAAAGGAGTTTATAGTTTATCAAAATGATTTAAAGACCCGTAGAGCCGTAGAAAGAAATATTGAAATTATCGGAGAAGCAATGAATAGGGTAATTCAAAAAGATGACTCCATTGAACTTACTAATTCGAGAAAAATTGTGGATACAAGAAATCGAATTATTCATGGCTATGATTCCGTTTCCGATGATATTATTTGGGCAATTGTAATCTCACATTTACCGACATTAAAATCAGAAGTCGGGCAATTGCTTAATGAATAGCAAAGCACACAGCATTGCATCCTGTATAAAAGTACTGTGAAGAATTTATTCTCAAATCACAATCAACAACAAGAGTTTTCCTTCACCAATCATCATTTATCTACCCTCACTGCATTGCATAAAATGAAAATGTATTATCTTGTTAACACTAAATGAAAACAACAAAATCACTCATCATTTTTTGTAAAGCAGCCTTATTTACCGCCATCATTTTATGCTCTACCGTGCAGGCACAAATATGCAGTGGCAGTCTCGGCGATGCAGTGGTAAATGTTACATTTGGTTCAGGAGGCGCCGTAGGAAACCCACTGCCTGCCGCCACCACTACCTACGCTTTTTTTTCAAGCGACTGCCCCAACGACGGCAGCTATACAATAGTCAGTTCCACCAATGCCTGCTTTGGTAATTCCTGGCATTCACTTTCAGAAGATCACACCCCCGGTGATGCCAATGGATATATGATGCTGGTAAATGCCTCCTTCAACCCCGGCGATTTTTATGTAGATACCGTAAGAGGATTATGTGCCAATACCACTTACGAGTTTGGTGCCTGGGTGATAAATGTATTGTTGCCAAGTGCCTGCAGTTTCAGCGGCATTGATCCCAAACTGGTATTCAATATTGAAACTGCCACCGGGCAAATATTAGGCACTTACTCTACCGGCGATATAACAGAATCATCCAGTCCGCAATGGAAACAGTATGGATTGTTTTTTACCACACCCCCCAATACCAGCACTGTAGTGATACGCATTACCAACAGTGCCCCCGGCGGCTGTGGCAACGACCTGGCGCTGGATGACATTACGTTTCGTCCCTGTGGGCCAACAGTAAATGCCACCGTAAATATCAATCAAACAACAGTTGATTTTTGTAAAACAAACCAGGTTGCCACAGCAGCATTGTCTGCCATTATTGGTATTGGTTACATAGCACCGTTAGTACAGTGGCAGCAAAGTCTGGACAATGGATCAACATGGACAGATATAGCAGGAGCTGCTACCAATAATTATTTATTCAGTAAGTCGGCAGTAGGTAATTACCAGTACCGTTTAACAGTTGCAGAAGGCAACAACATTACCCAAAGTAATTGCAGGGTGGCATCCAATGTAGTAAAGATTACCATTCATGATCTGCCTGCAGTAACGGCACAAAGCAATAGCCCGGTCTGTGAAAATAAATCGCTGGAACTTACAGCAACCGGTGCTGCCAATTATAGTTGGACAGGCCCGGCAGGTTTTACTTCGATTTTACCAACTCCTTCCTTTGCAGCGCAGGCAAATGCCAGCGGGCAATATACTGTGGTGGGCACAGATGAATTTGGTTGTGTCGATAGAGCTTCCGTTATAGCATCTGTGTTTGCTAATCCGGTAGCAGTGGTAAGCAGCAATCAAAGCATTTGCAGTGGAGATTCTGTTCGTTTATCCGCCAGCGGTGGTGATAGTTATTTATGGTCACCGGCTGCAGGTTTATCTGCTGCAGATATTGCTGTTCCATCCGCCAGTCCGGCGCAAACAACTTTGTACACAGTGGCTGTCACCAATGGTACTGCCTGCACAGATACTGCCACCGTAAAACTAACGGTATGGCAAAAGCCATTTGCTTCTGCCGGTGCAGATAAAGTAGTATTAGAAAATGTTCCGGTAGTACTGCAGGGCATTGCCGGCGGATCGGAAATAACTTATTTCTGGACACCGGCAGATTTTTTAAACGATGCTTCACTGCTGCAGCCAGCCTGCAATGCAGCCAATGACACTTCTTACACATTGCATGTGGTATCCGGTGTTGGCTGCGGTATTGCCACCGATGTAGTGATTGTAAAAGTGTTTAAAGAGTTGTACATACCCAATGCTTTTACACCCAATAACAATGGTAAAAATGATACCTGGCATATAGAAGCATTGCTTGCTTTTCCTGAAGCGACGATATCTGTATACAATCGTTTTGGTCAAAAAATATATGAAGGCAACGGTAGCGGTGCCGGCTGGGATGGTACTTTCAAAGGCCAGCCTCAAGACCCCGGCGCTTATGTGTATTTGATAGATTTTAAAAACAAACGTCCTGTGAAGAAAGGCTGGGTAATGCTTATCCGGTAGGGTTTAAGTCAAGTTTAATAAAAATTAAGTACCCAAGTATAGATTATTTTCATTCTTAAAAAAGCTATTTACAATTATCATCAACACATTAACCTGGCTTTATGAAGGGTTGGTATAATTTTAGCCCTGTTAAAACAAAAAAAATCTATGCAGATAAAAAATGTTTTTTTCGTTGCGCTGTTGTTTGTTGCAATACCAGCAATGGCTCAGAAAAAAAGTAAAATAGAAACTGACCATGAAAGCTTTTTCCGCTTTGGTGCCAAAGCCGGGGTTAACGTAAATAAAATAACCGGGCAGTCTTATAAGTCAGGATTTAATTATAACTACCAGGTAGGTGGTTTTATGCAATTCAATTTCAGCAAGCGTTTCGGCATCCAGCCCGAAATTAATTTAGTGCAGTCTTCTTCAGAATTTACAAATGATGCCACTGATATTTATGATGATCTTTTCAGAAGCGGGAGCCAGAAAAATGCTACCCTTAACCGGCTGGAAATACCTTTGTTGCTAAACATTAATGTGGGGGAAAGCAAACATGTGAAACTCCAGTTTGGCCCGGCTTACGGGGCAGTGCTGAGCCAAACGGTTGACAGCCTGAAAACAAATGGCAACCTTTTTAAAAACAACGACTGGAGCGCCATTGGTGGATTATGGATACAGTTGCCATTTATAAATATTGGAGGCCGGTATAAATATGGACTTACTAATATTAATGGAATAGACAACAGGCAAACCTGGAAGAGCCAGGCAATACAAATATTCGTTGGCATTACTTTTTAAGATAAGTAATAAAATAATTGAAAAGGATTGCAATTACCGCAATCCTTTTTTATATTTAAAAAACAATCCAACTGTATGATAGTAAAAATGCCTTTAGAAAATTTTTTGGTCATTGATATCGAAACAGTTTCAGAACAGAAAGATTTTGATTCGCTGCACACCGACTGGAAAAAATTGTGGGAAGAAAAAGTGCAGCATGTGTTACCCGAAAATATAAGTGCCGGAGAATACTATCCACAGCGTGCAGGTGTAATGGCGGAGTTTGCCAAAGTGGTTTGCATCAGCATGGCTTACTTTAAAAAAGAAGGCGACCATTACCAACTAAGAGTAAAATCAATCGCCGGGCATGATGAAAAAAAATTGCTGCTGGATTTTATTACTACCATCAATCAACTGGAAGCCATTCATCACCGCTGGAGTTTTACCGGGCATAATATCAAAGAGTTTGACATTCCTTTTTTGTGCCGGCGGTTACTTATTAATGGCTTACCCATTCCTGTCTATCTCGATTTTCAAAACATGAAACCCTGGGAAACCAATATGGTGGATACGTTTCAGTACTGGCGCTTTGGCGATTACAAAAACTTTACCTCTTTAAAATTACTGGCCGCTGCATTGAATGTGCCTTCGCCAAAAGATGATATTGACGGCAGCATGGTTGGAGGAGTGTACTGGAAAGAAAATGATGTAGAACGCATTGCCGTTTATTGCCAGAAAGATGTTTGTACTGTTGCCAATATTATCCTGCGGTTTAAAAATTTGCCTTTGCTGAAAGAAGAAGAGATTGTGTTTGTGAAGTAAATGGGTCGGGACGCTTCAAGCGGCCTGAACCATATTTGAAAACTGCATAAAAAATTATGCTGTGTACAGCAAATACTTCTTTCTTATTTTTTTAAAATTGATCAATGCAGGCTCCCAGCTTTTTCTTATCAGGGCTTCTGTTTTTCTTTCTTTAATTTGTTTCATCAGCACATCATTGCCTGCTAATTTATTAAAGAAATTATTTTTTAAAAAGAAACTGTCTTTACCTGGAAACAGTTTATAAGCCTGCAATAAATAAGTCAGCTGTATTTTGTTGTTTAGTTTTTTTAATACTTCATCTACAGTGCCGCTCTCATTCCAGCCATAACATTGCTGGTAAAAACATTTGCTGCTTTTGGCTCCGGCATTGGGTTGTGGGGTAAAGGCAAACAATGTGTTTGGCAAACTGGGATGCCCAAAGATTTGGAATGGCTTGTCTGTTCCCCTTCCTTCACTCAGCACAGTGCCTTCAAAAAAGCAGGTGGAAGGATACAGGTAAATGCTTTGCATCTCTCTTAAATTTGGCGATGGGTTGACGGGTAAAATATATTTACTGTTGTGGTTGTAGTTTTTGCATTTTATTACTTGCACATGAAACGGCGTGTCGGCTGTTGGTTGTGTAGATACATTGTAAGTGTTGATGGCATTGGCTTTGGGCGACAGCCATTTTTCTCCTGCCAGCATCAGTGCATATTCACCCATTGTCATTCCATACACAATGGGGATGGATTGCATGCCAATAAAGCTTTTAAACTTTTTGTCAAGCACCGGGCCATCTACATAAAATCCATTGGGATTTGGCCGGTCTAATATTAAAAGTGGTTTATGATTTTCTAATGCGGCTTCTAAAAAATATTCTAAGGAAGAAATGAAAGTATAAAAACGAACACCCACATCCTGTATGTCGAATACCAAAACATCTACGCCTTTAAAATCTTCTGCAGTTGGTTTTTTGTGATCGCCGTACAAACTGATTACCGGGATACCGGTTTTTTTATCTGCAGCATTGTCAACATGCTCGCCGGCATCTGCTGTACCACGAAAGCCATGTTCCGGTCCAAAAATTTTCACTACGTTGATGCCGCATTTAATGAGGGTGTCAACCAGGTGACTGTTTTTTACCATGCTGGTTTGGTTGGCAAAAACGGCAACAGCTTTGCCTTTCAGCATGGGCAGGTACACTTCTATTCTTTCTGCACCGGTAATGATTGGTTGATTGGAGGATTTGGTGATTTGATGATTTGGGGATTGTCCAGTTGCGTTTAAGTTTAGTGCAATGGGTAGGAATATCAATGCCAGTATTTTTTTCATTTTGTAAAGTTCCCAAAAAACTTTTAATTCGGCTGAGTAGATTTTAAGTTTTAAATTGCCGAAAATTGCTGTTTCATTATTGCATACTGCTCGTTTTTATTTGCTGATAGAAAAGAAAAAGTACAAGAGTGCGACGCCAATGAAGCCAGATAGTAATACAACTGTTCGGTTCAAAAAATTAACTAACAAAAAATTAAAACAATGGCACAAGTAAAAGCAGGCGATGTAGTAAAAGTGCACTACACAGGAAAATTAACCAGCGGCGAACAATTTGATTCTTCTGCCGGCAGGGAACCATTAGAGTTTACCGTGGGTGCAGGGCAGATGATCAAAGGTTTTGATGCAGCCATGCCGGGCATGACGGTGGGTGAAAAAAAGACCATCAACATTGCAGCAGAAGATGCGTATGGCCCCAAAAATGAAGAGGCAATTATCGAGTTTCCCAAAGAACACATACCGGCAGACATGAAGCTGGAACCGGGTATGCAATTGACGCTCAGCGATCCGAATGGCAACCCTGTACCGGTAGTAGTGGTGGAAGTAAAAGAAGATATTATTGTTTTAGACGCCAATCATTTTTTGGCTGGTGAAGCGTTGGTTTTTGATGTGGAATTGGTGGAGATAGTTTGATTTAGTAATAAGCAGTAAGTTATAAGTAATAAATTGGGAAAGCAGTTTGCAAAAGCAGGCTGCTTTTTATTTTCTCATTTCTTATTCCTTATTTTTACTTCCTTATTTTCTGAAATATGATTTACATAAGCCCTGATAATGTAGCCGAACGCTTGATGCGTTATGTACAAATTGATACCCAAAGTGATCCTAACAGTACGGCTCACCCCAGTACAGAAAAACAAAAAGACCTAAGTAAATTATTGCAAAGGGAATTGCAGGGCATGGGAATTACAGATGCTTCAACTGATGAGTATGGTTATGTGTATGCAACAATTCCATCCAACAGTGATAAGAAAAATATTCCTGCCATTTGTTTTTGCAGCCATGTAGATACAGCACCGGACTGCAGCGGTTATAATGTAAAACCAATTCATCACCGATATTATGATGGCGGTGATATTGTATTACCCGACGACAGCACACAGGTGTTGCGGATGAGTGAGTCGCCGTATTTAAAAGAACATCTTAACAGCGGCATAATTACTGCCAGCGGATTAACGCTGCTGGGTGCTGATGATAAAAGTGGTGTGGCAGTTATTATGGAAGCGGCGCTATTTTTTATGCAAAACCCTTCGGTAAAACATGGCGATATAAAAATATTATTTACTCCTGATGAAGAAGTAGGGCAGGGTACTGCTAAAGTGGATATGCAAAAATTGGGTGCACAGTTTGGTTATACTTTAGATGGAGGAGAAGCAGGCAGTTTGGAAGATGAAACATTCAGTGCAGATGGAGCAACAGTTACTGTTCATGGTGTAATTGTTCATCCCGGTTATGCAAAAGATAAACTGGTAAATGCATTGAAGATTGCCGGCGCTGTGTTGGATGCGTTACCAAAAAATGAATGGAGCCCTGAAACAACAGAAGGCAGGCAGGGATTTGTTCATCCAGTTGCGGTGAATGGCATTGCAGAAAAAGCAAGCATACAATTTATTGTGAGAGATTTTGAAGATGAAGGTTTGCTGAAGCACCATGACCGGTTGAAAAAAATTACTGAAGAAGTGGTGGCAAAATTCCCTAGCGCTGCAATGGAGTATGTTGCCACAGAGCAATACCGTAATATGAAAAAAGTGCTGGACAAAAATCCGCAGGTAGCTGCTTATGCCGAAGCAGCGATAAAGCGTGCCGGGCTTACAGTGAAAAAGGAAAGTATTCGTGGCGGTACGGATGGCAGCAGGTTTAGTTATATCGGAATGCCCTGCCCCAATATTTTTACGGGTATGCAAAATATTCACAGCAAATTAGAATGGATTGGAACAAAGGATATGGCCAGAGCTGCGGAAACGATTGTGCATTTGGGAATGATTTGGGAGGAAAAGTCTGCATGAAGTTACCAGCTTTCCTTTTCTATTTTAAAAACTATTACCTTCAATTCTAAATCTTAAAAACAATGGAAGCATTAAAAGAGTATTGGTGGCTGATACCCATTTTTGCGATCATCGCAGGTGGGTTATTTACCATCAACCAAGGTACCATCGGGGTAATAACCCGTTTGGGAAAATACCACAGTATCAAAAGACCGGGCTTAAATTTTAAAGTGCCTTTTTTAGACCAGATCTACAAAAGGGTAAGTATTCAAAACCGTTCGGTGGAACTGGAGTTCCAGGCGGTAACGGTTGACCAGGCGAATGTGTATTTTAAATCCATGCTGCTTTATTCGGTGTTGAATGTAGATGAAGAAACCATTAAAAATGTTGCCTTCAAATTCATCAGCGATAAAGATTTGATGCAGGCATTGATACGCACTGTAGAAGGAAGTATCAGGGCTTTTGTGTCAACAAAAAAACAGGCAGAGGTTTTAAATGTACGCAGGGATATTGTTGAAAATGTAAAAGAGCAGGTAGATCTTCAACTGGAAAGCTGGGGTTATCATTTACAGGATCTTCAGATCAATGACATCACTTTTGACGAAGCAATTATTACGAGCATGAGTAAAGTAGTGGCCAGTAATAATTTAAAAGCCGCCGCAGAAAATGAAGGACAGGCTTTATTAATTACTAAAACAAAAGCAGCCGAAGCAGAAGGTAACGCCATTAAAATTGCAGCCGAAGCAGAAAGGCAGGCGGCACAGTTACGTGGACAGGGTGTGGCGTTGTTCCGGGAAGAAGTGGCCAAGGGTATGAGCCAGGCTGCTGAACAAATGAAGCAGGCTAACCTGGATACGAATGTAATTTTATTCAGCATGTGGACAGAAGCGATTAAAAACTTTGCAGAGTATGGAAAAGGTAATGTGATATTCTTAGATGGCAGCAGCGAAGGCATGGAAAAAACCATGCGCCAGATAATGGCGATGCAGCAGATGGGAGATAAGAAGTAAGTTTTGAAAATGATATTTATATTTAAAGCCGGATGAAAATCCGGTTTTTTATTTTTAGCAGTTTAACAATAATTTACGCCCCAACCAATCTTCTTTTACTTTTTCAATTACATCTTGCAGGCTGTTGGCATAATTATAGCAAAACAAAAAACAGAAACAATTACATTTGCCTTAAATCAGAAAATACATGTTTGATATTTTATTACAGGTGGATAGTCTCAGTAAAACAGTAAATGCAACAGCTCAGGTAGAATCTGTCTGGAGCTTGTTGAGTAAAGGCGGCCCGCTGATGATCCCTTTGGGAATCTTGTTTGCATTGGCAGTTTTCTTTTTTATCGAACGTTTGCTGGCAGTAAAAAAAGCAAGTAAGATTGATGGTAATTTTATGAACATCATCCGTGATAATATAATAACAGGAAATGTTACTGCTGCAAGAAGCCTTGCAAAAAATACAGATAACCCAGTGGCAAGGATGATTGATAAAGGGCTGCAGAGAATTGGTAAACCCATTGATGCCATTGAAAAAAGTATGGACAATGTTGGCAAACTGGAAATGTATAAAATGGAAAAAAATCTTTCTATTCTGTCAGTGATCTCCCGTATTGCGCCTTTGTTTGGTTTTGTAGGAACCATTGTTGGCCTGGTATTATTGTTGAAAGAATTTGCTACCATCAGCAACCCCTCAGTAAGCCAAATTGCAGATGCGATGTACATTAAACTGATTACCTCCGCAAGCGGATTGATTATTGGTATGCTGGCATATCTTGGCTATAGTTATTTGGATACACAGATTAACAGAACAGCCAACAGGATGGAAGCCGCCAGCAGCGAATTCATTGATATTTTGCAGGAACCAACAAGATAATTTCCCCCATCCCCCTAAAGGGGTGTAAGGCAGGTGCAGGTTAATTTATAGTGCTAAAAAAGTATTGATTTTTTTAAATAAAAAATTCCTTTATTAAATCCCCCTTTAGGGGGATAGGACAATTCGAAATGGGATTAAGAAGAAATAAATTAAGAGAAAGTCATGATGAAGTGGACACGGGCCCACTCAATGATATTTTATTTATCCTGCTGATGTTTTTTTTAATGATCTCTACACTGGCCAATCCGAATGTAATTAAAATGAGTGTGCCGAGAGCCAAGAGTGATACCAAAACAAAACAGAGTGTGGTGGTGAGTGTGAGTAAAAGCAAGGAAATTTTTATCGGTGCAAAAAAAGTATTTCCCGATTCCCTGGAATCTGCCTTAAGAAAATACATCCATGAAGGCGACAGCATCAAACCGGCTATTGTGATCAATGCAGATTCCTCAGCACAATGGGGCGAAGTGATAAAGATAATGAAAGTGGCAAGGCGTTTAGGAGCCACTACTTCCGCAACAGTTACCGGTAATGAGTAGCTTTTATCATCCTGTTTTTTCCATTTAGGTCCTTTTTTATTTCTACTGTTTTAAATTGTGTTGAAAAAACTGCTGCTGTTTCTTCTGCAAAGTCTTCATGAATTTCTACATAAATAATTCCGCTTTTTTTCAAATGTTTTTTTGCAAAAAAAACTATCTTTTCATAAAAAAGTAGGGGCGAATGATCGGGTACAAATAAAGCGGAATGCGGTTCAAACCCGGTAACATTTTTATCCAATTTTTCTTTTTCATTAATTGGTATGTATGGAGGATTGCTTACAATAATATCCACTTCGGGCAGGTGCTCCCATTCAGCTTCATTTAAAAAATCAGATTGAATAAAATCAACTGCTGCATTATTGTTTTCAGCATTTTCTTTAGCTATGGACAAAGCTTCTTTGCTAATATCTGTTGCTGCAAGTTTTGCCGCAGTTAATTTTTTTTGCAATGCAATCGCTATGCATCCGCTGCCTGTTCCAATATCAAGAACTGATACTTTTTTATTCTCTGCTTTTTTATAATCCTCAATTATCCATTCAACCAGCTCTTCTGTTTCTGGCCTTGGTATCAATACCTGCTCATTTACTTTTAGTTTTAATTTATAAAACCAGGTTTCACCTAACACATATTGTACAGGGCGGTGCTGAAGTAATTGAAGTAATGCTTCATTGAGTACTTCTATTATTTTTTCCTCCATTATTTTTTCAGGAGAAGTAATAATTTCGGAACGTTTGATAGATGCTTTATTTTGAAATACCCTATCAGTAATTACAGCAGCCTCCTGCAGGCTGTAGATATTTTGTAATTGCTGTAAGTATTGCCTGTAAAAATTATTGATCGTCATTGGGACAAACTTAGTTTATTTTTTGAATGCTTACTTTTGAAGCCTGGCTACACATGAAACATATATGCAACGGTGCCTGCAACTGGCACTAAACGGCGCCGGGAATGTGGCACCTAACCCAATGGTGGGTGCTGTATTGGTGTGCAATGATGTTATCATTGGTGAAGGTTATCATCAGCTGTATGGCCAGGCACATGCAGAAGTGAATTGTATTAACAGTGTGGCCGAACAAAACAAATCGTTGATTGAAAAAAGTACTTTGTATGTTTCTTTAGAGCCTTGCAGCCATTTTGGTAAAACAGCACCCTGTGCAGATTTGATTAGTAAGATGAAAATACCAATTGTGGTGATTGGATGCAGGGATAGTTATGAAGAAGTAGATGGAAAAGGCATTGCTAAATTACAAACGGCCGGAGTAGAAGTTATCACTGGTGTTTTAGAAGAGGAGGCAAAGGCACTCAACAAAAGATTTTTTACTTTTCACCAGCAATCAAGGCCCTACATTATTTTAAAATGGGCACAAAGCAACGACAACAAAATTGCCAATGCAGATTTTTCAAGAGTACTTATCAGCAATGAATTTACCAACCGCCTGGTGCATCAATGGCGAAGTGAAGAAGCAGCCATCATGGTTGGTATCAATACAGCGTTGCATGATAACCCATCACTAACTGTCCGCCATTGGACTGGCAATAACCCGGTAAGGGTGGTGATAGATAAAGATTTAAAAATACCTGCCACTCACCAATTGCTGGCAGGTAATGAAAGCACCATTGTTTTTAATAATGATAAAGAAATGGAAGCTGGTAAAATATGGTATTGTAAAATTGATAGCAATCAACCGGTAATCACCCAGGTGATTCAAAAATTACATCAGCTAAAAATACAGAGTGTACTCGTAGAGGGGGGAGCAAAATTGCTGCAGTCATATATTGATGCACAGCTTTGGGATGAAGCAAGAGTAATAATTAATGAACAATTAATAATTGGACAAGGTATAGCAGCACCTTCATTAAGCAATCAATTACTTGCAGTAACGGAAGCGTATGGCACAGATAAAATAAATTATTACCAGCCCTCTTTCAATAATAATATACATGAGTAAATCTGTGGCATTGAACGATACAAGTTTTTACTTCACTATTGACAAACCGGGGGTGGCTGAATTTAAAGACAGGGGCAGCAAATTTATAGCCTACGCTTATCCTGTTGAATCGGCTGAAGCGTTTAAAAAATATTTGCTGGCACTAAAGAAGGAACATTCCAAAGCAGTGCATCATTGTTTTGCTTATCGCATTGGTAAAGATGGAAATAATTTCAGGATGAGTGATGATGGCGAACCTTCGGGTAGTGCAGGCAGACCCATATTAGGGCAGATAGACAGTAAAGAAATAACCAATGCTGCCGTGATTGTAGTCCGTTATTTTGGCGGCAGTTTACTGGGTGTTCCGGGGCTGATCAATGCTTACAAAATGGCTGCCACACTGGTTTTACAGGTAACACCCATTGTGCAAAAACAAATAGAGTTTACTTGTCACATACAATTTGACTATACCCAAATGAACGAGGTAATGATGGTGCTGAAACAATACGGCTGCAATATTATCAGTAATGAACTTCAGCTTTTTTGTATCATCAAAACCGGCATACCAACTAACCGGGTAAATGAAGTACTTTATAAATTGAAAGAAATGCAAGGTGTGGATATTGTAAAATCGTAGTATTATCTAAAAATAGCGTTCAATTTTTACTTCTATTGAATTTTATTCAAAATATTGCACTACTTTTAAACGCCCATTTCTGTAACAGCTTATTTTAATACCAAACAAGAATTATGAGGAAAATTTTATCTTTTCTTCTGTTGCTTATGCTATTTAAAGCAACAGACGCCCAGCAATTACATTTTACATCTATTTTTCAACAGCACAATGCTATGTATAATCCCGGTGCTGCCGGGTTTAGTGGCAATGCTGTTCTTGGTACCACTTACCGTAGTATGTGGTCTGCATTTCCAGGAAATCCCCGGACATTTATGGTGTATGCAGATGTACCATGGGAGAAAAAAAATGCTGGCTTTGCAGGTTATCTTTATCGGGATGTTACAGGCCCTACCAGCAGGACTGGTATCCAGGCAGTGTATTCTTATCATGTAAAAACAGGTGAAAAATCAAGGCTTGGTCTTGGTATAGAATTAAGAGGTTTGCAATATGCAATTGATAAATCAAAATTAACTGATGCCTTGGGTAGCGACCTTGTGTTAGCCGGCGCAAACAGTTCATTTAAACTGGATGCAGGTGCAGGTGTTTATTTTTGTGATGGAAAATTCAGTGCAGGTGCTGCTGTTAGCCAGCTGATACAAACAAAGCTTGCCTTTAATGATGTACCCAACGCTACCGAAAGGGCTAAACTGTACCGTCATTTTAATATTACCGCCAACTACTTATTTGAAACAGGCGGTGGAACACACCTGATCCCCAACTTTATGATGAGGATAGTACCTCATGCCCCTACTGAATATGATTTCGGCTGCAAAGTAGATTACCAAAATAAAATATGGTGGGCACTTAGCTGGAGGGTAAGACAATTCTGGAGTGTACAGGTTGGCTTTAAACTGGCAGAAAAACTATCATTTGCTTATGCGTATGATTATTACAATTCTCCTTTTTCCGATTATAATACCGGCAACAATGCTCATGAAGTGGGGCTGCGGTTTGATCTTAAAAAGAAATAGGCCAATCCCCAAAATTCAACATTACCACTCTTAATAAATCCTTCTTTATTACCGCTTTTAATCTATTTATCATGAATTTTTCGATACTTACAAAAGGGATAATCAATATAAAATTTGCTAAAAAAATGACTAAGCATATTTGCTTGCTGGTATTCCTTTCAATTACTGCAGCAGCTTCATTTGCGCAGGCGCCTGTAAATGATAATGCCTGCCAGGCAATTGCATTAACACCTGCAGCTACCTGCACTTATCAAACTTTTACTAATCTTAATGCTACAGCCAGTAGTGGTATGGCAGCGCCGGGTTGTGCAAATTTTGCGGGTGGTGATGTATGGTTTAAAGCTGTTGTTCCAGCAGGTGGAGCATTGACTTTTGATATGCAACAAGGCAGTATGACAGATGGTGGGATGGCAATTTACAGGGGAGGTACCTGTAATGCACTTATCCGCATTTCCTGTGATGATAATAGCAGTACCAACACAAATATGCCCAAAATAACAGTAACCGGATTGGTTGCTGGAAGCACTGTTTACGCAAGGGTTTTTTCAAATGGTAATACTAATAATGGCACTTTTGGTATTTGTGTTACAATACCTGTTCCAGCACCGGTTAATGATAATCCATGTTCAGCAATTGAATTGATTCCGGGAGCCACCTGCAACTTTCAAACATTTACAAATGAATCTGCCACAGCTACTGCAAACGAAATAGATCCAGGTTGTGCAGGATACTTGGGAGGGGATGTTTGGTTTAAAGTAGTGGTGCCTTCTATCGGGGCTTTAATTTTTGATACACAGGTGGGTACTATGACAGATGCTGGTATGGCATTATACAGCGGCAGCGCTTGCACTGCAGTACTCACATTAATAAGTTGTGATGACAACAGCAGTACCAATGCAAATATGCCCAAACTTACTGTGGGAAGTTTGACCCCCGGAGATACTATTTGGGTAAGGGTTTGGGAGAATGGTAATAATAATAATGGCACTTTTGGGATTTGCGCCACCTTGCCTCCACCACCTCCTTCAAATGACGGGCCTTGCACTGCAATAGAATTACCAGTAGCTGCTTCCTGTACTTTCCAAACATTTACCAATGCAGACGCCACGGCTACTCCGGGTGTTCCTGCTCCGGGATGTGCAAACTACCTAGGAGGTGATGTTTGGTTTAAAGTAGTGGTACCAGCAGGTGGTGCATTGACTTTTGATTCTCAAACAGGCGTGATGACAGATGGAGGCATGGCTATTTATCAGGGTACCTGCTCAGGTTTAACTTTAATTAATTGTGATGATGATGCCAGTGCGAATGGAGCCATGCCGAAAATTACATTAGGTGGCTTAACTTCAGGAGATACATTATGGGTAAGATTTTGGGAAAATGGTAATACTAATAATGGCACTTTTGGTGTTTGTGTTAGTATTCCTCCTCCGGCACCCGCTAATGATGATCCTTGTAATGCAATTGAGCTTACCCCTGCAGCAACCTGTACTTTTCAAACTTTTACCAACGAAAATGCTACCGGAAGTACAGGCGTACCTGATCCGGGTTGTGCCAGTTACTCTGGTGGAGATGTGTGGTTTAGGGCAGTGGTACCAGCAGGTGGTGCATTAATATTTGATACCCAATCGGGAGTAATTACAGATGGCGGCATGGCAATTTACAGCGGCACCTGCGGTAACTTAGCTTTGATTCAATGTGACGATGATGGAGGTACCGGTAATATGCCAAAAATTACAGCGGGTGGTTTAACTCCTGGTGATACAATATGGGTAAGGGTTTGGGAATTTGGAAATAATGGTAACGGCACTTTTGGAATTTGTGTTACACCACCACCTCCTCCTCCTGCAAATGACGATCCTTGTAATGCTGTTGAATTACCAGTAGGTACTACCTGTACTTTTCAAACATTTACCAATGAAAATTCATTTGGTACTGCAGGCGTTCCAGCCCCGGGTTGTGCTGGTTATTCCGGTGGAGATGTTTGGTTTAAAGTAATAGTTCCGGCTGGCGGGGCATTGACTTTTGATACACAACAGGGAGTGATGACAGATGGCGGCATGGCAATTTACAGTGGCACCTGCAATGGTTTAACTTTATTAAGCTGCGATGACAACAGCAGCAGTAGTGTTAATATGCCAAAAATTACCACGGGTGGTTTAACTCCGGGTGATACTATATGGATCAGGGTTTGGGAAAATGGAAATAATAACAATGGAACTTTTGGTATTTGTATTAAAATTCCACCACCACCACCTGCCAATGATGACCCCTGCAATGCAGTACTGTTAACAGTAGATGCTACCTGTACTTACCAAACATTTACAAATGAAAATGCAACAGGAAGTGTAGGTGTTCCTGCTCCGGGCTGTGCTGGTTATTCAGGTGGAGATGTTTGGTTTAAAGTAGTAGTGCCCGCTGGCGGTGCTATTAAGTTTGATACACAAACCGGGGCAATGCTGGATGGTGGAATGGCTATATACAGAGGAACCTGCACCGGCCTTACATTAATTCAGTGTGATGATAATAGCAGTGCGAATGGGGCAATGCCTTTGATTACAGCAGGTGGGCTTACTCCTGGAGATACGGTTTGGGTAAGGGTTTGGCAAAATGGCAACAATAATAATGGCACTTTTGGTATTTGTGCCACTTTACCTCCGCCGCCACCAGCCAATGATAACCCTTGCAGTGCAACTGAACTGATACCGGCAGCAACCTGTACTTTCCAAATTTTTACCAATGAAAATGCAACTAATACTCCGGGAGTTCCTGCTCCGGGTTGTGCCAGCTATAGTGGTGGTGATGTGTGGTTCACAGTGGTGGTGCCGCCAGGTGGGGCATTAACTTTCGACTCACAAACCGGAGTAATAACAGACGGTGGTATGGCTATTTATAGCGGCAGCTGTAATAATCTTTCACTTATTGATTGTAATGATGATGGCAGCAATAACGGGTTAATGTCTTTGATCACAGCAGGAGGCCTTACTCCCGGTGATACTATCTGGGTAAGGTTTTGGGAATTTGGTGGAGATAATAATGGAACATTTGGTATCTGTGTAACAATACCACCACCGGCACCGGCCAATGATAATCCCTGCAATGCAATAGAATTGATCCCTGCAACAACCTGTACTTATCAAACTTTTACCAATGCAAGTGCCCTCAATACCGCAGGTGTTCCAGCACCGGGTTGTGCAGGTTATGCCGGCAGTGATGTGTGGTTTAAAGTGGTGGTACCTGCTGGTGGGGCATTAGTATTTGATTCCCAAACAGGAGTAATGACAGATGGAGGAATGGCTATTTACAAAGGTCCCTGCAGCAGTTTGACATTACTTGCCTGTGATGATGATAATAGTGTCAATGGTAACATGCCTTCCATTACCGCAGGAGGACTTAACCCTGGAGATACCATTTGGGTAAGGATGTGGGAAAATGGCAACGACAACAATGGCACTTTTGGTATTTGTATAACCATACCACCTCCAGGGCCTTCCAATGATGATCCCTGCAATGCTATAACACTTGTTCCCGCCGCTACCTGTACTTATCAAACCTTTACCAATGCCGGAGCAATTAACACGGTAGGTGTGCCAGCACCAGGTTGTGCTAATTACCAGGGTGGAGATATTTGGTTCCAGGTAACAGTACCTGCAGAAGGCGGAGTAATTGTAGATACGCATGATGCTGTGATGACAGATGGCGGCATGGCTTTATACACAGGCACTTGTAATAATCTTGCATTGGTTTCCTGTGATGATAATAATAGCGTAAACGGTGCAATGCCTACCGTTTATACCACAGGCCTTACTCCCGGCACCACTGCATGGATCAGGGTTTGGTCAAATGGGAATAATAACAATGGTACTTTTGGTATTTGTATTACGATCCCACCTCCACAACCTGCAACATTATCATTAAGCTGTATAAAAGATACCACCATTGGTTGTGATAATTGTTTTGCACTTACCACGGTGATACCTAACATACACAGCCTTTCTGATGATTATGTTGTTAATCCACTAAGCGGTCCGGGCAATTGTTTCAGGCCTTATGTGGGTCCTCAGGATGTTGGCCCGTCTACTAATCTGGGTGAAGATGATGTATATACTGATGTAATCAATCTGCCATTCACCTTCCCATTCTATGGAAAAAATTATAACACCCTGCTTGCAAGTACTAACGGATATCTTTCTTTCGATACTTCGTTAGCCGGCAATTTTAGTCATTATGCTATTCTTAATAATGGAGGTTTTCTTTCTGCTACTGCAGGTACAGGGCAAAATTTGCCAAGTGCATTATTTGACAAAGCATTGATCATGGGTCCTTACCATGATATTGATCCTTTCTTCACAACTTCACCTGACAGGAAGATAAAGTACAACGTTACCGGTATAGCGCCTAACAGAAGATGGGTACTAAGTTTCTATAAAGTGCCTTTGTATTTAACTGCCTGTCAAAATCTTATTGAAAATACACATCAAATTGTACTGTATGAAGGAAGTGGTATGGTGGAAGTATTTGTATTCGACAAGCAAATTTGTACCGGCTGGAATGATGGCAGGGCAATGATCGGTATGCAGGATTCTGCCCGTACCAGGGCAATAATGGCCCCGGGTAGAAGAGCTTCTGATCCACGTTGGGGAAGTGTGGGCATGAATGAGAGCTGGCGTTTTGTTCCGGTAGGCGGACCTACTCTATTCAAAAGAGTGGAATTGTACGATACAACTGGAAACCTCATTGTTACCGGCGATACATCTTCCATAGATATTGCTAACCTCAGAGTGAAGTTTAATAATATTTGTCCAAGTATTCAAAGAGTGGGAGTAACTACCTACATTGTAAAAACAGTGTATTCACAATACAATGATCCTTCTTTAGAAGTAACATCAACCGATACAATTAGAGTAACAAGGAATGCTGCACTCAATGCAACTTATGGAATTACGAATGCCGGTTGCAATCAAAGTAATGGGGGCATTGTCGTTACTCCAGTAGGCACTGTTCCTTACACTTATTCGTCAAATGGTGGTGTTACTTACCAGCCAGACAGCAGTTTCCTTAACCTGCCTGCCGGCACTTACCATATGGTGACAAAAGACGGTAACAACTGTACAAAAGATACTACCATAATTATTACTGCCGGAAGCCCTGCCGGTGCCGCTTATGTTATTACACCGGCAACTTGTAATGGTGCCAATAATGGAGGACTTGTTATCAATACCACTGGCAATTTTGGACCTTATCAATATTCAGTTGATGGAGGAGTTACTTACCAGCCAGGTAATACATTTAGTTTGTCAGCAGGTACATACAGTGTAAGATTTAAAGATGTAAATGGCTGTACAAAAGATACCAGCATTCAAATTACAGAACCTGCAGCCATTGTTCCTGCAGCTGTTGTTACTGCTGCTACGTGTAATGGTGCTGCAACTGGTACGGTTGTTATCAATCAGGGTGGTGGCACTACCCCATTTGAGTATTCAATAGATGGCGGTACTACTTATCAGCCGGGTAATACATTTACGGTAGCTGCCGGTACTTTCACTATCCGTATCAGGGATGCTAACGGCTGTACAAAAGATACAACAGTAACTGTTACTCAGCCATCAGCTATACTCTCACCTGCGGTAATTACTGCGGTGACCTGTAATGCTGGTAACAATGGAAGCATTGTAATTAATCCTTCAGGCGGAGCTTCTCCATTTGAGTATTCAATAGATGGTGGTACTGTTTATCAGCCGGGTAATACATTTGCGGTGGCTGCCGGTACTTTCACTATCCGTATCAGGGATGCTAACGGCTGTACAAAAGATACCACAGTAGCTGTTACCCAACCATCCGCTATTCTTTCTCCAGCAGTAATTACTGCGGTAAGCTGCAATGGTGGCAGTAATGGAATTATTATGATTAATCCATCTGGTGGTGTATCGCCATACCAATATTCATCTGATGGCGGCAATACCTACCAGCCTGGTAATTCATTCACAGTGGCAGCCGGTACTTTCACCATCCGCATTAAAGATGCTAACGGCTGTACAAAGGATACTACTCTGCAGGTTATTGAGCCTGCTGTAATTACATCTACCGCAGTGGTGACTGCTGCAAAATGTAATGGCAGTACTGATGGAATCATTGCAATTACTCCATCTGGAGGTACATCTCCATATCAGTATTCATCTGATGGCGGTACTACTTATCAACCGGGCAGTTCCTTTACAGTTGCAGCCGGAACACATGTTATACGCATTAAAGATGCCAACGGCTGTACAAAAGACACCTCGGTTAATGTTACCCAACCTGTAGTATTGGTAGCAACCAATGCTACTAATAATGCAACTTGTAACCCTGCCCCTAATGGACAGATAACTACAACAGCAATTGGTGGTATCAGTCCTTACAGTTATGTATTGGATGGAGGTACTGTCTTCCAGACAGGAAATTCATTTACTGTGGGTCAGGGTAACAGTTATGTTGTTACTGTTAAAGATGCCAATGGTTGTTTGACTACGGCACCTGCAGTTGTTGGGTTTACTTTCGACCTTACATTGCAGGGTAGAAGAGACACTTCTATCTGTGATAATATTGGAGTAAGGTTGAATACAATAAGCAATGCACAAAGCTTTAGCTGGTCGCCAACTACAGGTCTTGATAATTCATCTATTGCCAGCCCGCTGGCCAGCCCAACAGTTACTACCAATTATGAGGTGACTGCACAAACCGGCAACTGTACTTTAAAAGATACAGTGCTGGTAACGGTATCCCCTGCCCCAACAGTATTTGCCGGCAATGATGCCAATGTGGTGAAGGGTGAAGATGCTCAGATACTTGCTTCAGTAACCAATGCTGCCAGCTATATTTGGTCGCCTACTACTTACTTAAGTAATGCCGGCAGCTTAAGCCCTATTTCGGTAATGCCGCAGGAAACAATTACTTACAGGCTTACAGCCACTAACAGCCTTGGCTGCAGCCAGTATGATGAAGTAACCATTACTGTGTTACCCTACTGCATCAAAACAAAAAATGCGTTTACACCTAATGGTGATGGTGTAAATGATACCTGGATGGTGTATGATCAATATGATTGCCTGAAAAATGTAAGGGTGCAGGTATTTAACCGCTACGGAAGCAAAGTGTACGAATCGGCAAATTATCATAACGAATGGAATGGCAGGTATAATGGACAATCACTTCCGGATGCCACTTACTATTATGTAGTGGATTATACATTGGTAAGCGGAAGGGTGCTGCAGGTAAGAGGCGATGTTACTATTTTGAGGTAAAGCAATGGCCATTAATATTGAATCAATAAGAGAATATGTTTTAGGAAAGCCTTCCGTTACGGAAGGCTTTCCTTTTGGTGACAATGTGATTGTGTATAAATTAAATGATAAAATGTTTTTGCTTTTACCTTTAGATACACAACCGGTGCAGTTTAATGTAAAATGTGATCCTGAAAAAGCGATGGAGTTAAGAGAAGAATATCCAGAGTCTGTTTTGCCTGGCTACCACATGAATAAAAAACACTGGAATACGTTGATAGCAGATGGTGCACTTTCAACAAAACAACTGTTGCAAATGATAGATGATTCTTATGCGCTGGTGAATAAGAAAAGTGGAAAGCGTTGATGAAACAATTTATTTAGCAGCATATTTCCAGTTCCTGCTTTTTCCTTCAGTTAGCATTTCTATAGCCTGAGCTATTCTTTTATTTTTTGTTTCTTCCGTTTTGGCTTCTGTTATCCACTGGATATATTCTTTTCTGTGAGAGTAAGCGAAGGCATAAAAAGTGGCGGATGCTTTTTTGTTTTTTGCTAAAATTTTTTCAAAATAATCTGGCACCGCTATTTCTTTTTTTTCTGTGGATTTAGATTTTGCAGGAAGTTTAATTCCTTTGTCATTCAGCTCCATTGCTTCTTTTATCCACGATGCTATCTTTTTATCAGCAGGTAAATCTTTCAGCGAAGTTATTCTTCCTAAATGCCCCATAGCTGTTTCTGACTGGGCTGTTTCTTTTAATACCGGGTCTTTCATAATAGTACCTTTCCAGAAACCAAAAGCACAGTGTTGTTTAAAGGAAGCCATGTGGCACATCATCTCGCCTTTGTAATCAAAAAAAGGCATGCCCCATTTTATTTTTTCTTCCACATCGGGGCAGGCTTTGTGAACCAGTTCCCTTAAATGATTTAAAATGGGTTTGGCAAAGTCGGCTGATTTGGCAATGTAAGTATCGATTGCTTTAATTTTTTCAGACATGGAAAAGTTATTTTGTTGTTGCTAATTTAAAAAGGTTATTGGTTAAATGCAACATCATTTTTTGTTCTTTACAGGCTGCTCCATTTGGCATATCCTAAATGAAGTTCATCTTCATTTAAACCAACAGCAGCAGCATTACTAATTTGGATGCGGTATTGCTTTTTAAAATCATCAGACAAAATATCTCCTATCACATAAATATCATCCACATCCACGCCATAGCGGTCGTCAATATGCGATGTGCCCGGGCCGGGCAGGCTGGTATGTTTATAAAAAGCAGTTTTTAAAGCAGCCTTTACAGCATCGCTTTTGTTAGCAGCCACGGTGAGCATTTTGTAATGAAATTCTTCAAACTCATTTTGCTTGTAACCGCCAAGATTGAGAAAAAATAATTGATTTGTATTTTCTTTAGCGTCAGTTTTTGAAACAACTTCAATTTTGTAACCATCCACATTTGTTACTTCTCTCCAGGCATCAATATGCAGTTGTGTGCCGGGCCAAAATTTTTCCATTGCTGATTTTAAATCAGCCAATGATTTTCCAATACCGAAAAAAATATCATGCTGTTCTGTATGCCTGCCTTTGGGTGTGCAGCCGAGAAGTATCATGAAGAGTTTGTGTTGCATTTGATATGTGGGGATTGAGGTTACTTTAAATAATCATTCACCTTCTGCCGTATTATTTTCTTTACAGACTCCCAGGTTTGTCCTTTCAGGCTTATGGGGGCCTCACTTTCTTCTGCATCTGCAAAATAAGTAACAGCATACGGTTTTGAAATCAGCATTTGATTATTGGGATATTTTTCATTGTATGCTTTAACGCAATCATTGAAACTGTAATGTTGAAGTAATTCTGCTAAATCCCAGAAATCTTTTTTTTGAGCTCTTTGCAGAATAGCAAACATTTTCATAGCAATAATATCCCTGTCGCCAAACATTCTTATGCCGTCTTCTATTACCTCTTTATCTATTTGTTGAAAAAAATGATGCCTTACAAAATCAATCTTAATATTGTCTATGTATCCAAACAGGCCAATAGGGTTTTGAAGATTATTTGAACTAAAGGCAATTCCTGACTGCTGCAAGCTATTGTTCAATTCTTGGTTATTAAAATCTTCTACTGAAAATAAATCTAAGTCAACTGATGTACGGTGCCCGTATCGAAGTGTAAGGCAAGTGCCACCAACAAGGTAGAATGAATTCAATGCTGGTTGTTGCATCAAATTTTTTAATACCTGAAAGGTGTGGGGCTCAACTGTGCCAGTTTGTAGCATCGGTAATCCTGCGGTTCGTTATTAAATAAAGCAGCTGCTAAATAAACAGTATGCGGCATCAGCCATTTTGCATTCAACAATACCTCTCCAATTTTTTCATCTCCATAAAACCTTCTGCACATCCTTATATCTTCCACATCGCCTCTTTCAAAAATACGTTCAATGATGAAAGAAGCCTTTTTTTCAAAGTCTAAATTTTCAGGATCAACATCCCAAAAAATTCTTTTATTATCGTATGGCTTAGAAAGTTTTTGCACAAATTAAAGATAAGATTAGTTTAATGAACTGCTTTACTTAAAACTATTACTCACCATCAACTCCTTACTCCCTGCCGTATAAACATAAAATCCTTCTCCACTCTTCACACCCAACTTACCAGCCATCACCATGTTTACCAGCAAAGGACAGGGGGCATATTTAGGATTGCCAAATCCATCCTGTAAAACTTTTAAAATGCTGAGGCAAACATCCAGGCCAATAAAGTCGGCAAGTTGTAAAGGGCCCATCGGGTGTGCCATGCCGAGTTTCATTACGGTATCAATTGCTTCCACTCCGGCTACACTTTCGTATAAACTGTAAATGGCCTCGTTGATCATCGGCATTAAAATGCGGTTGGCAATAAAGCCGGGATAATCATTTACCACACAGGGAATCTTGCCCAACTGTTTGCTGAGTTCAACAATTGTATTCGTCACTTCCTTTGTTGTTGCATAGCCGTTGATAATCTCTACTAATTTCATCACAGGCACCGGGTTCATAAAGTGCATACCGATTACCAACTCCGGTCTTTTTGTTACTGCCGCAATTTTTGTGATGGAGATAGAAGAAGTGTTGCTGGCAAGGATACAACCGGCGGGTGCAGCCTCATCTATCAACTTAAATATTTTTAATTTCAGTTCAGTATTTTCTGTTGCTGCTTCTACAATTAATTGAGCATTCTTTACACCTTCAGCTACATCTGTAATCGTTGTAATATTTGCAAGCGCTTTTGTTTTCACTTCTTCTGCAATACTGCCTTTTGCAATTTGCCGATCGAAGTTTTTACCAATGGTAGCAATCGCTTTTTCTAATTGTGTAGCACTAACATCTATCAGTGTTACATTAAAACCACTTTGTGCAAATACATGTGCAATACCATTGCCCATGGTGCCTGCGCCGATAACAGACACAGCCCCCCCGCCCCCCAAAAGGGGGATCCCGGTGCCTGAATTATTTTTAGAACTAATCATAATAGTAAGGTTTTATAGTATGCTTTTAAAAAGCTGTTCTGGTTGCAAAAATAAAAGTGGCATTGAATTTAAGGGGAGTTGAATAAAAGAACTAACAGTACAAGTGAGTGACACAACGATGTAAAATCAAGGTTCAATGGTCTGCCCAAAAGATCTTTTAAAAGTAAAGATGAACTCTTGATAAAATAAAAAGAGTCGCAAATATTTATACTCTTTCTAAAACCCCTCCTCCGGAGGGGCTTGGGGAGGCTGGCTTTACTTAAACGCATTTATCCCAGTAACATCCATCCCTGTTATCAATAAATGAATATCATGAGTGCCCTCATAAGTTATCACACTTTCCAAATTCATCATGTGGCGCATAATGGGGTACTCGCCAGTGATACCCATGCCACCAAGCATCTGCCTTGCATCCCTTGCAATGTTAGTCGCAATTTCACAGGCATTTCTTTTGGCCATGCTCACTTGTTGCGGTGTTACTTTTCCTTCGTTCATCAATGTGCCGAGACGCCAGTTTAATAATTGTGCTTTGGTAATTTCTGTAACCATCTCTGCCAGTTTTTTTTGCTGTAATTGAAAACCTGCAATCGGCCTGTCAAACTGTATCCTTTCTTTTGAATAATTTAATGCAATATCATAGCAATCCATTGCAGCACCAACAGCGCCCCAGGCAATGCCGTATCTTGCTTTTGTCAAACAGCCCAACGGACCTTTCAATCCTTTCACATTCGGCAGTATATTTTCTTTCGGCACTTTCACATTATCAAAAACCAACTCACCGGTGGCACTGGCCCTCAGGCTCCACTTGCCATGCGTTGTTGGAGTGCTGAAACCTTCCATGCCTCTTTCTACAATCAAACCGATTATGTCACCAGCTTCATCTTTTGCCCACACCACTGCCACCTGTGCAAAGGGTGCATTGCTGATCCACATTTTTGCGCCATTTAAAATTACATGATCGCCTGCATCTTTAATGTTGGTAAGCATGTTGCTGGGGTCGCTGCCATGGTTGGGTTCTGTCAATCCAAAACAACCGAGCCATTCGCCGCTGGCAAGTTTTGGTAAATATTTATTTCGCTGTTCTTCGCTGCCATACTGATAAATTGGGAACATCACCAGCGAACCCTGCACCGAGGCAGTACTTCTTACACCACTGTCGCCACGTTCCAGTTCCTGCATCATCAATCCGTAGCTAATGTAATCCAGGCCACCACCGCCATATTGCTCTGGCACTGTCGGCCCAAAGCAACCAAGGTCACCCATTTGCTTTACAATTTGCTGTGGAAATTCTGCCCGCTGTGCATAGTCTTCAATGATGGGAGTAATTTCTTTTTTTACATAACTCCGCACACTCTCCCGAATCAACTTGTGCTCTTCCGTTAGTAAGTCATCCACATTAAAATAATCGGGGCTTTGAAAATTGTCTGTCTTAGCTGCCATCGTTTTTTATTTTTTTGAGCCCGGCCTTTGAGGTACTATTTGGCTTCATTGGCGTCGCACTCTTGTACTGAAAATCTTTATTGAACTTTTATCTGCAATATCTGATAGAACACGGATGAAGCGGATTGGGCAGATTTGCACTGATCTGTATTTATCCGTTCAATCAGTGTTATCAGCGTTCTATCCAATTTTGCTGCCGCAAATATAGTACGCTTCCAGCATTGCCTTTTATTTTGTTGTACATTTAAACCGGCTATTTGTAAACCTAAAAAACTTTTGTGATGAAACGTTTTATTGTATTGGCAACCTGCTTGTTGGCTGTATGTTTTTCAAGCTTTGGGCAAAATAAATTGAAATCAACTAAAGTAAAACCAAAGCTCGAAAACCAGGTGAAGCAGTATTGGTTTGTGATGCTTACCAAAGGAGAAAACCGGTCGCATGATTCTGCCACTGCGGCTAAAATACAGGAAGGCCACATGGCAAATATTAACCGTCTTTACTACGATGGAAAAATAAAAGTGGCAGGCCCTTTTGGCGATGATGGTATTTGGAGAGGGATATTTATTTTTGATTGCCCCGACAGGCAGGAAGTAGAAACATTATTAAAGACAGACCCTGCAATTGCGGCTGGGCGGCTATCCTACGAAATTCATCCCTGGTGGACAGCACCTGTTGGGAGTTTTAAAGAAGGTAAACCGGAGAAGAGTAAGTAGGGCTAAATCAAAAAATGAAATGCTGTACAATGAAATTATATTCTTACTTAGCGCTGGGAGATAGCTATACCATTGGGGAGCAGGTTGGTGTCAATGAAAGTTTTCCTTATCAAACAGTTGGTCTTTTAAAGAAAAAAAATATTCCATTTGCTGCTCCTGAAATAGTGGCTGCCACCGGCTTTACAACAGATGAACTGAATGCAGCAATAGATAAAGCACAGTTATTACCTCAATACGATTTTGTAAGCCTGTTGATTGGTGTAAACAATCAATACCGGGGAAGAAGCGCTGATAATTTTAAAGAAGAGTTGGAAGGATTGCTAAAAAGAGCAATAAATTTTTCAGGAAATAAACCACAAAATGTTTTTGTGTTGTCTATTCCCGATTGGGGCATTACGCCTTTTGCTGCAGACAGAGATTCAAAAAAAATCGCAACAGCGATTGATGTTTTTAACGAAGTATGCAGCTGTATCAGTGAAAAGTATAACACTCATTTTATTGATATTACTTTTTCTCAAAGAGAAGACGGGGGTAAAGAAGCGTTTTTGGCTGCCGACAAACTTCATCCTTCTGTAAAAGAATATGCAAAGTGGGCAGCATTGTTGAACGATGAAATAATAAAAGAAGTCTTGAAGCAGTAGTAGCCGTGGTGAAATAGCAGAGCGAAAAATTATTTTTAAATCTATCTATAAAAATATTTATGAACGAAAAAGTAAAAAATCTTAAAACAGAAATACTATCCAACAACTGGTACACTTTAAAAAAAATCACTTACGATTTTCTTTCCAACGGCACCTGGAAAACACTTAACCGGGAAGCTTACGACAGGGGCAATGGCGCTGTGATTTTATTGTACAACAAAACTTTAAAAACGGTACTCCTTATAAAGCAGTTTCGGCTGCCTACTTACATCAACGGAAATAAAACTGGTATGCTGGTAGAAGCCTGTGCCGGCCTGCTGGATCAGGACAATCCTGAAGACTGCATCCGCAGAGAAACAGAAGAAGAGACGGGCTATAAAATTACGGAGATTAAAAAAGTATTTGAAGCCTACATGTCGCCAGGTTCTGTTACGGAGATACTTCATTTTTTTATTGCCGAATATTCAAAAGAGATGAAGGTAAATGATGGCGGCGGACTGGACCATGAACAGGAAAATATTGAAGTGTTGGAAATAAAATTTGATGAAGCGATGAAGATGATTGATAACGGAGAAATAAAAGATGCCAAAACAATTATGCTGCTGCAATATTTAAAATTGCATCGGCTTATTGAGTAAATAAATTTCCAAAAAAACATCCGAAGTTTTTAAAGCTTCGGATGTTTTATAATTACGATTTTAATATCTCTAATCTTTCAACTGGCTGCAATGCCTGCACCTTGGTTCATACACATCTTTTTCACCCAGTAATATTTGTCCTTCGGCTTTTGTTTTGCGGTAGCTGATGTTGGCGATATTGCCGCACTTTACACAGATGGCATGCAGCTTGGTAATGTAATCTGCTTTGGCCAGTAAGTTGGGCATTTGGCCAAAAGGATTACCCAAATAATCCATATCCAGTCCTGCTACAATCACCCTCATTCCCTTTAAAGCCAATGCCTCACAAACATTGGCAATTTCTGCATCAAAAAACTGGGCTTCATCAATGCCCACTACATCTACATCATGCGCCAGCAGCAGGATATTCTGTGAACTGTCAACAGGGGTGCTGTTTACAAAATTCGTATCGTGGCTCACAATTTTTACCTCATCATAACGGGTATCAATAGCCGGTTTAAAGATCTCTGCTTTCAGGTTGGCTATCTTTACCCTTTTCAATCGGCGGATCAGTTCTTCCGTTTTTCCACTGAACATACTGCCGCAAATAACTTCTATCCAGCCCCTTCGTTCCCCTTTCAAATTCGGTTCAATAAACATTTATCAATTGATTTTAAAATTCTGTTTGTAACTTTAGTGCAACGATTGCAAAGATTATTGTTTTGCCTCATTAACCAAAACAAAATTTCTGCTGTGTAATTTTACGTTGAAAATTAATAGTGTTTATGGACAGAGTGGAAACACTTTTGCAGAAACTGCAGGAACAATTTAAACAAGGCGCTACACCCGGGCAACTGCTGCTGACAGTACAAATGCTGCAGCATCAACTGCTGCATTTGCAGGCTGCCACCCCATCTGTGGCCAAAGAATCGGTGGTGGTATCAATGCCTGTAAATGCAAATTTGCCAGCGGCAGCACCAGTGCAGGGAAAAAATGAAACCATCCCGGAACCGGAAGAAAAAACAGTGGAAGTATTGCAGGTGGATGAAGCAGAACTGGAAGCAGAGCTGGAAGAGATGAAACGCAATGCAGCCCTGATGCAGCAGATAAGTGTGAAAAGCAAACCACAGTTGTTATTTGATTTGCAGGAAGATGATATCCCCACACTGGCACAGCAACAACCCAGTGCCGCAAAAGAAATAAACGATGCAGTGGCAAAAGAAACCACTTCGATGAATGATGTATTAAAAACTCCCGCTACTGAAGTAAGCCATAAACTTACAGAAGCAGCAGTAAAGGATTTAAAAAAAGCAATCGGCATCAATGACCGTTTTTTATACATCAATGAATTGTTCAGGGGAGATGAAGTGATGTACGAACGCAGCATCAAAACGATCAACAGTTTTTCAATATGGCCAGAGGCTGAATACTGGATAAGAAGAGAATTGAAAACAAAGCTGGGCTGGAAAGATACAGAGCCTACCGTTATTCAGTTTGATCAATTGATTAAAAGGCGTTTTTCCTGAATGTAATCCATAATTTTTTTTGTAGCCCCGGCTTTTGAATACACATATTTTTTTGCGGCTTCACTTTTTTCTTTCAGTAAATCTTCGTTGTTCCACAACTCAGTCAGCACTTTTTCTAATGCTAAAGCATTATTGACCGGGATACCAGCTTTGCATTCCACCAAATCAAGCGCCTCTGCAAATTTTTCATATTGTGGTCCGTGGATTATGGGTTTGCCATACACGGCAGCCTCCAATACATTGTGAATGCCATCTTCGCCAAAGCCGCCACCAACAAAGGTTATATCGGCATAATGATAAAGTTTGGAAAGCATTCCAATGTTGTCGATGATTAAAACATTTGCTGTAAATGGCGGGTCGCTGTTGGTTACCAATTTAGAATATAATACTGCTCCGGCAAATTCTTTCTGCACATCTTTAATATTCTGTGCATCTATTTCATGCGGAGCAATAATGAATTTTATTTGTGGATTGCTTTTTATATAATGGGTTAGCTCTTCTTCATCTTCTTGCCAGGTGCTGCCGGCTACCATTACTTTACTGTCGCCGCAAAATTTTTCAATCAGTGGAAGCGGTTCAAATTTTTCAGCAATTTCAATTA